>NC_015707.1:1800000-2039943 GCF_000217815.1 Pseudothermotoga thermarum DSM 5069
TCAAAGAAAATGGTGCCAAAGCTTTTGTCGCGCTCAACCCTCACACACCAGTTGAGGTTCTTGTGGACATTCTGCAGGACATAGATGGTGTTTTGATAATGACGGTCAACCCCGGTTTTTCCGGACAGAAGTTCATAGAATCGAGCGTTAAAAAAATTGCCAGAATGAAAAGAATGATAGTCGAAAACAACCTTGACGTGAAAATAATGGTCGACGGTGGTGTAAACGAAGAAACGGTGGAAAAAGTTGTTTGTGCTGGCGCTGAAATTTTGGTCATGGGTTATGGAATTTTCAGATCGGATGCGCGAGTTTTCAGAAAGAAATTGGAGGAAATAAAATGCTTTTGATTGCAACCAGGAACAAACATAAGTTTGAAGAAATAAAGAGGTTTGTTCCAGATGGTATTCAAGTTGTATCCCTCGCGGATCTGGGAATTAATTTGGAAGTCGAGGAAGACGGGGAAAGTTTTGTGCAAAATTCCATCAAAAAAGCTGTTTTTTATGGAAACATGACAAAGATGAAAGTTATCGCCGATGATTCTGGGTTGGTGATAGATGCACTCAATGGTTTTCCAGGCGTTCATTCGGCTCGTTTCATGAAAGATTACGATTATAAAGAAAAAATGATGGTTATATTGAAAATGATGGAAAAAAAAGAAGAAAGATTCGCCAGGTTCGTTTGTGCAGCAACATATTACGATCCTGTGGGAAACATTATCATCTGCTGCGAAGAGAAAGTTGAAGGAACGTTGGCTTACGAGATAAGAGGCTCTGAAGGTTTTGGTTATGATCCAATTTTTATTCCAAACGGTTACGATAAAACTTTTGGAGAAATGGGGGAAGAAAAGCACAAAATTAGTCATAGGTACAAAGCTTTTACAAAACTTTTCTCGCTGTTACGTGCTATAATTTTTGACAAGTAAACTGGAGGTGATCGTGTGCACAGGTATGAACCTGCTGAAATAGAACCAAAATGGCAAAGGTACTGGGAAGAAAAAGGATTTTTTAAAACTCCCCAATATTCTGAAAAGCCAAAATATTACATGCTTGTGATGTTCCCATACCCCTCTGGAACTTTGCATGTCGGACATGTTAAGAACTATGTTATAGGAGATGCCGTTGCAAGGTACAAGAGGATGAGAGGTTACAACGTTCTACATCCCTTTGGTTACGACGCCTTTGGCTTGCCAGCCGAAAACGCGGCGATAGAAAAGAAGATTCATCCGCGCGATTGGACGATGGCAAACATCAACACGATTAGAAGACAAATAAAAAGACTTGGAATAAGCTACGATTGGGACAGGGAAATAATCACATGCAACGAGGATTATTACAAGTGGACCCAGTGGATTTTCCTAAAACTCTATGAAGCAGGATTGGCTTACAAGAAAATGGCACCTGTTAACTGGTGTCCAAAATGCATGACTTCTTTGGCAAACGAACAGGTTAAAGATGGGGCATGTGAAAGATGTGGAACACCTGTGACAGTTAGACACCTTGAACAATGGTTCTTCAAAATAACCAACTATGCTGAAAGACTTTTGAAAGATTTGGACAAACTCACAGGTTGGCCTGAACATGTCAAAACTATGCAGAGAAACTGGATTGGACAAAGTGAAGGCGCAAAGGTTGCTTTCAAAGTTGATGGTTTAGATCTTGAAATAGAGGTGTTCACCACAAGGCCTGACACAATATGGGGAGTAACGTTCATGGCTTTGGCACCAGAATCACCTTTGGTTGAGAAAATAATCTTGCCAGAGCTTCGCGAAGAACTTGACAAATTTTTAGTGAGAATAATGTCTCAAGACAGGTTTAAAAGAGGTGCAGTAGAAGCTGAAAAGGAAGGATTTTTCACAGGAAGGTATGCTATCAATCCTGTTAACGGTGAAAAGGTTCCAATATACGTTGCAAACTACGTTTTGATGGAATACGGTACTGGTGCGGTCATGGGAGTTCCTGCACATGATCAAAGGGATTATGACTTTGCCAAAAAGTACGGCATACCAATCAGGCAGGTTATCAAACCAGCGCATGAGATTTCTTTGGACAAAGCTTACGATGGGCCAGGGGTTATGATAAACAGCGGAGAGTTGACTGGAACAGTTGTACCAGATGAAATGGAAAAAGTTTTCAGATGGCTTGAAGAAAAAGGAATAGGAAAGAAAACCGTTCAGTACAAGCTGAGGGACTGGTTGATTTCAAGGCAGCGTTATTGGGGTGCACCGATACCGATAGTTTACTGTGAAAAGTGCGGGATGGTTCCAGTTCCGGAAAAAGATTTACCCGTCAGATTGCCTTACAACGTGGAATTCCTTCCAACAGGTCAGTCTCCGTTGATGCTGAGCGAGGAATTCAAAAGCACCACCTGTCCGAAGTGTGGAGGACCAGCCCTTCGAGATGCTGATACAATGGACACTTTTGTTGACTCTTCTTGGTACTTTTTAAGGTACGTCAATCCAAAATTGGAAGATAAGCCGTTCTTGAAAGAAGATGTTGATTATTGGCTACCTGTTGATCAATACGTTGGAGGAGTTGAACATGCGATATTACACTTGCTTTATTCGCGCTTTATAACGAAAGTCCTTTACGATCTTGGTTACATAAGCTTCGATGAGCCGTTCACAAACCTTTTCACTCAAGGCATGATATACAAAGATGGTTTCAAGATGTCTAAGAGCAAGGGCAACGTGGTCTCTCCAGATGAGATGATCGAAAAGTACGGTGCAGACACCTTAAGGCTTTACATACTCTTCATGGGACCACCTGAAAAGGATGCAGAGTGGAGCGATGCGGGAATTGAAGGAGTTTATAGATTCATAAAAAGATCTTGGAACGTGATAAGCGAGATAATTTCCTTGGAAGAAACTGGCACCCAGGAATACTCTGAGCGAGAAAAACAACTTCTTAGAAAGCTTCACAGCATGCTCAAAAAGATCACAGAAGACATGGAAGGTGGCTTCAAGTTCAACACAGCCATCAGTGGATTGATGGAACTGATCAACGCTATTTCCGATTATATGAGCGAAGTTCCAAGAGAAAAGTGGAACACAAAACTTTTGAAAGAATGCGCCGAAAAGTTCTTGCTGATGATTTCACCGTTTGCTCCACACTTTGCAGAAGAGTTGTGGCACATGATGGGTAAAAAAGAATCGATCATGCTTGAAAACTGGCCACAGTACGACGAAAACGCCTTAAAAGTTGAGGAAATAGAAATAGCTGTGCAGGTGAATGGCAAAGTTAGAGACAAAATAAAGGTTCCAGCCAATGCCGATGAAGAACTTGTTAAACAGCTAGCGCTCAGCAGTGAAAGGGTTAGAAAATTTTTGAACGGTGAACCAAAGAAAATCGTGTACGTCAAAGGAAGATTGTTAAGTATCACTTGTTGATGATAAGTTTGAAAACCTCGACCGGCTCGCAAGAGCCGGTTTTTTCACGGCAAAGCCGCCAAAGGTTTTTTACCTTTGGCCTTTTGGACTAGTCCATTAATACAGTATACGGCAGAAAAAATTTAACATTTAGTATTTTTCAAACAACCAACGCGGTATTGTTCATCTTGATCTTCACATTTTGCACATTTTTATAGCAATTCAACGTATCAGTTTAAAATGGCAAGCTCGCTCAAAAAATCGTTAAGTTTGTTTAACAACCCTTTTTTGAACCTTTCACAAAAGCTTTGCGTCTAAAAAATTGGAAAGTGGATATGACCCCCCACCCTCCTTTTGAACTATAGATCCAAAAAAGTTCTATACATGTACTTTAGGCGACCTTCTGGTCGCCTTTTTGTTTTTTTTATTTTCTGCTTGACAAAATATCAAGGTCAGTTTAAGATATTTTAAAGAGAAAGGGAATATGTCAAAATGTTTGAGGCATTCCTTGCGAATTTTAAAAAAGACTTATTGAATTTAAAAGGTACTACTTCAATTCTATCTCTGGGCTTGCAACGATCCTGATATTTTTCTATTTGATCTTCTTTGGTTTGAAAGACGTCGGAGGTTCGATGCCATCGTCTGGTGAGACGATCAATGTATAATCAAAGCACGCCAAATTTTCGTTTGAAAGGACTTTGAAATAGAAAAAGGGGAGATCTTTGCACTTCTTGGACCAAACGGTGCGGGTAAAACAATTACCATAAAATGCATCTGCGGTTTGATAATCCCAGACGAAGGTGAGATAAAAATAAACGGTTTTGATCTTTATTAAGGAAAGATCGAAAGCTCTTTCTCAAATAAGCGTTGTTCTTGAGGGAAACAGGAATTTGTATTGGAGAATGACGCTTGTGGAGAACATGATGTACTTTGCCGGGATCAGGGGAAAGAGACTCAAGAAATCCGAGGCTTTGGAAATACTTGAAAAGCTTGGCATTGCAAACAAAGCCAACGAGATAGTTCACAGGTTATCAAGAGATATGCAACAAAAGACAGCCATAGCCGTTTGTTTAGCCGCTGGGACGGATATCTTGATACTGGATGAACCAACGTTAGGATTGGACGTAAATTCATCCGTGGAATTTAGATCTTTGATAGGTGGGCTTAAAGATTTGGGAAAAACGATACTTTTGTCGACCCACGACATGGCTTTGGTAGAAGCTGTGGCAGACAAGGTTGCAATAATGAGCAATGGAAGAATAGTTGTCTGTGAGGAGAAAAAGAAACTTTTGAATCTTTTCAGCGCAAGAAGGTACAAAATAAAGGTCATCGAAAATGACCATGTGTTGGAGAAGTTAAAAGAATTTGGTTTCAACGAATACAAACAGGATGGGAATCTGCTGGAAATCACAGTTGATTTGCAAACATCGAGCGATTTGTACAAAACGATAGATTTCTTTAAAGCAAACGGATTGGAGATTGAAAGCGTCGAAAAAGAGTTTGTGAATTTTGAAAAGATATTCATGTCTTTCACAAAAGAGGATTCGTCTGTCAAAGTTTAGCTGGTATCCTATCAGCACGTTTTTCCCACAGTTTTTTGCCCTTCTTTTTTGCTTGCCAGATTTTAGTGCAAGAAATCCGTCAATCGTGTATGATATAGTATAGTCGAAAAAACAATCGACAAAGTTTGAAGGAGGGAAGGGCTGTGAAACATCCTCTTGTGAAGTCTGCGGAGGATAAGATGAACAAAACGGTTGAAAAGATAAGTGAAGAACTTCGAAAGATGAGAACCGGAAGGCCTTCGCCAGCCATCTTAGAAGAAATAAAAGTTGATTATTACGGAGCACCAACACCCATCAACCAGCTTGCCACCGTTAGCATTTCAGAGGATCGTGCACTCGTTATAAAACCGTGGGATAAGTCTGTTCTTTCTGCGATTGAAAAGGCGATTTTTGCTTCAGACCTTGGTTTAACACCACAGAACGATGGAAATGTTATAAGAATAATTTTTCCAACGCCTACAACCGAACAAAGACAAAAATGGGTTAAAAAGGCAAAAGAAATCGCTGAGCAAGGTAAAATAGCCATAAGGAATATCAGAAGAGATGTTTTGAAAGAGCTCAAGGACCTTGTGAAAAATGGAAAAATTTCCGAAGATGACGAAAAAAGGCTTGAAAAGGAAATACAGGATCTGACAGATAAGAAGATAGAAGAGATAGACAAACTTTTTGAGAAGAAGGAAAAGGAGATAATGGAAGTGTGAAACCTTTACATGTTGGAATCATAATGGATGGAAACGGTAGATGGGCGCAAAAAAGAGGATTGCCGAGAATCGAGGGTCACAGGCGAGGTGCCTTGAAGGCTGAGCGCGTGGTTGAATGGGCTGCACAGGAAGGCATAAAATACCTTACGCTTTATGCTTTTTCGACGGAGAATTGGAAAAGACCGAAAGAGGAAGTTGAATATCTTTTCTCTTTGCTCGCAAAGTTGCTTAGGAAAAAATTCAATAAATTGATGAAAAACGGCGTAAGACTTAGGTTTGCTGGAAGAATTCATCAACTTCCAAAAGAGATTTACGAACTTTGTCTTGAATTCGAGGAAAAAACAAAAAACAATTCGATGATTCAGGTCATCCTTGCTTTGAATTACGGCGGAAGAGCAGAACTTGTTGATGCTTTCAACAAAGCGATTGAAAGTGGTGTTCAAAAGCTTGACGAATCCACTTTGAGGAACTTTTTGTACCTACCCGATGTTCCCGATCCTGACCTTGTAATAAGAACTTCTGGGGAAAAAAGGCTAAGCAACTTTTTGATCTGGCAAATTGCTTACAGCGAACTGTACTTTACCAAAAAACTTTGGCCGGATTTTTCGAGAGAAGATTTCAAAAAAGCCTTGGAAGATTTTGAAAAAAGGCAAAGAAGATTCGGGGGATTGGTATGTCCGAAACAAGAACAAGGGTGATAACCGCTTTCATCGTCGCACCATTTGTCGTAGCATGCTTTGTGAGCTATAAAAGTTTGATCGGTCTGGTGAGCGCGGTTGTTCTGCTTGCATCGTACGAACTTTTGAGTATGAGTACTTCGAGTGATAAGAACAAATATTTGATCCACGTTGGGGTGATTTTGAACGTTGCTTTTGTGGTTCTCTATGGTTTTAGCAAAGCCGAGAATGGCTTACTTTATCTTTCTTTGATGTTCATAGCCAGCGCAATCTTTTTGGTGATTTTTGTAGAAGAAATCCCACAAGTGTGGAATGCTGTTCTTGGTACGATTTTGTCCTTAATCTACGTTGCCGGCTGTCTTTCTTTTTTCTTTCCAATCTATTTGAAATTTGGTTGGGCAAACGCCTTACTCACTTTGACTGCAGTATGGCTTTACGATACCGGAGCTTACTTTGTTGGTATAAAGTTTGGTAAAACGAAGATTTCCAAAAAGTTCAGTCCAAACAAAAGTTTAGAAGGGATAATCGGTGGTTTTCTATCTTGTCTTGCCTTTTCGATTGTTTACAAAGCCTTTTTTGAATGGCTTTTCGATGCGCAGGTTATGCCTTACGCTTCTTTGCCCATTTTTTCCGCTGTTGTTTCTGTTTTCGACACCTTTGGTGATATATTTGAATCTGCTTTGAAAAGGTATTTCAACAAAAAAGATTCAGGAGTTGTTTTACCTGGTCATGGTGGCATGCTGGATAGAATAGACGGTTTGCTTTTTGTAACCCCAGTTACTTACATCCTTCTAACTTACGGGATACTGTGAGGTGGTAAGAGGTGACAGGTAACGAAATAAGAAAACAGTTTCTCGCTTTTTTTGAATCAAAAGGTCACAAAGTTCTTCCAAGTGCATCCCTGATACCGGATGATCCACAGCTTTTGTTCACGGTTGCAGGAATGGTGCCGTTCAAACCGATCTTTTGGGGAAAGGTTGAGCCTGTCTACACAAGGGTTGCAACGTGCCAAAAGTGTCTAAGGACCAACGACATAGAAAACGTGGGAAGAACACCAAGGCATCACACTTTTTTTGAAATGCTTGGAAACTTTTCCTTTGGCGATTATTTCAAAAAAGAGGCAATTTTGTGGGCTTGGGAGTTTGTGACGAAGGTCTTGAAACTTCCAGAAGAAAAACTTTGGGTGACGATTTACAAAGATGACGATGAGGCTTTCATGATATGGAGAGATCTTGTAGGTGTTCCTGAGAAAAAGATAATTCGCATGGGTAAAGATACCAACTTCTGGGGTCCGGCAGGTCCGACAGGTCCGTGTGGTCCCTGTTCAGAAATTCATTACGATACAGGTGCTGCAGATGAACGCGGTGAAGAAGAAAGCACACCTGCCACCGACGATAAAAGATTTCTCGAAATATGGAACCTTGTTTTCACTGAATTTTACCAAGATGAGGAAGGCAAGCTTCACCCACTTCCGAAAAAGAACATAGATACCGGTGCTGGTTTGGAAAGGGTCACAGCGGTTGTTCAAGGTGTTTCAAGTAACTTTGAAACAGATCTTTTTGCACCAATAATGTCTAGGATTGAGGAAATCTCAGGTGTTAAATACAAGCAAGACCCGCAGAAAGATATTTCCATGCGCGTTATAGCCGACCATTCGCGAGCTGTGAGTTTTTTGATAGCCGATGGTGTTTTCCCGTCGAACGAGGAAAGAGGGTATGTGCTTAGAAGAATCCTACGCAGAGCAGTGAGACATGGGGTTTTGCTTGGGTTGGAAAAAACGTTTTTGTATTTGGTGAACGATGCTGTTATCGAAGCCATGAAGGACGTTTATCCGGAGCTGGCAGAAAGAAGGCAACTCATCTTGGAGGTTACAAAAGCTGAGGAAGAAAGATTTTTCAAAACGATAGTTCAAGGCAGCGAACTTTTAAAAGAGATTATTGCGAAATCCAAAGATGTTATATCCGGTGAAGATCTTTTCAGATTATACGATACCTACGGCTTTCCACCTGACATAGTCATCGACGTTGCGAAGGAAAAAGGTTTGAAAGTCGATTTGGAAGGCTTTGAAAAGTTGATGCAAGCTCAAAGAGAAAGGGCACGTGAAGCCAGAGGAGAAGTTGCTTACGCTAAAAAGACTGTCTTTGAAGATCTTGCCAAAACCATTCAGACAAAGTTTTTGGGTTATGAAAAATTTGAATGTCAAGCCAAAGTTGTTGCGATGGATCCACCGGTGGCCAGTGAAGAGCAAAAGGCGGAAGTTGTTTTTGATCAAACGGTTTTCTACGCTGAAAAAGGTGGACAAGTTAGCGACACTGGTGTGATAGTTTGGCAAGATGGTCAAGCCGAGGTTGAGTACGTTTATGTGCCAGTTGAAGGAGTTGTTTCCCATGTCGTAACGGTTAAAAAAGGCACTTTGAAACCAGATTTGGTTTGCACCTTGAAAATCGATGTTGAAAGAAGACTTGATACGATGAGAAATCACACCGCAACGCATTTGCTACATGCAGCTTTGAGAAAGGTTTTGGGAACGCACGTAAGACAGTTCGGTTCCTTGGTGGCACCAGATAGATTAAGGTTTGATTTTACACACTATCAAGCATTAAAAGAGGAAGAATTGCAACAAGTGGAAAATCTAGTGAACGAAGCCATCATGAATGCAATACCGGTTATAGTCGAAGAAAAACCTTTCAAAGAAGCCGTTGCAGAAGGTGCCATAGCGCTTTTCGGTGAGAAATACGGAGAATTTGTGCGAGTTGTGAAAGTTCCAAATTTCAGTGAAGAGCTTTGTGGAGGTACTCATGTTTCGAACACTGGAAACATAGGTTTGTTCAAAATAGTTTCTGAAAGTGCTATATCCGCAGGTGTTAGAAGGATAGAGGCTGTCACTGGAAGGAAGGCCTTGGAGTATTTGAGAAGTAAAGAATTCGTCGTTAAAGAACTTACAAAGATCTTGGGATGTTCAGAGCAGGAAATTTTGCAAAGGGTTTCACAGATTTTGGAAAAGCAACAAGAACTTTCCAAACAGCTTGAACAACTAAAAGAAAAACTTTTGTCGATGCAAGTTAAAGCCTTGGTAGGAGAAAAGATTTTGAACATCGAACTTTTCCACACTGTTTTCCAAAATGTCGAGCCGAACACCCTGAGAAATCTTTCAGACGTTGCCATAGGTGGAAAGTCAAATTCGATTGTGGCTTTGTTCTCGACAGATGGAGAAAAGGTCAACTGCGTTATCAGGGTTTCATCTGATCTGACAAGTCGTGTAAAAGCAGGAGAGCTTGCAAAGATCGTTGCGGCAACTCTTGGGGGTGGCGGTGGCGGCAGACCTGACATGGCCCAGGCAGGTGGTAAAGATCTTTCCAAGATAGCAGAAGCAGTCAAAGCATTGAAGGAATATTTGACGAAAATGCAAGGTTGACGAAAATTTAACATCAATACCGCCGGCTAGCGTATGCCGGCGGTATTTTTTATTTCATTTTATTTCACTTGACTGAGTTGCCACATATATGGTATAGATGCTATAATTATATTATTCTTCAAAAAATGGTTAGTAGTGTTGCTGTGGTTGCTGGGCATCGTTGTGGTGCTGGCTAGTGAACTCACGATGATACTATCGGTAACAGGTCCACATCCGAGGAATTTCAACCCTTATCTCTCAACAGGTCCTGGTCCTAACTATGCTGCAGCCGGCTTCATTTACGAAACATTGTATTATGTCAACAATTACACAGGTGATCTTGTTCCATGGCTTGCGACGAACTATAAGTGGAGTGAAGATTTCAAAACTTTGACATTGGAAATTAGGCAGAATGTCAAATGGTCGGATGGAACACCATTCTCAGTAGATGATGTTGTTTTCACCTTTGAAATGTTGAAAAAATTTCCAGCCTTGGACGTCACAGGTGTTTGGCGAGCAGGTTTGACAACTGTGGAAAAAGTCGACAACAAGACGGTAAAATTTGTCCTTTCCGATGTTAACACATTGTTCTTGTACAACTTGTTCGGTGTTTACATCGTTCCAAAGCATATTTGGGAAAAAATTGAAGATCCTTCAAAGTTCGCAAATGAGGAACCAGTTGGAACTGGCGCGTATCTTTTGGAAAGCTTTACACCCCAGGTTTTTGTCTTGAGAAAAAATCCCAATTATTGGCAAGCTGAAAAAATTAAAGTTGAAAGAATCAGAGTTCCTGCTTTCAGTGGAAATGAATCAGCTCAGCTTGCAGTCGCCAATGGTGAAATCGATTGGGCTGGTATAAATTATCCTCGTATTGAAAAAATTCCAAATCCAGATATAAAATTCTGGTTCGTTGGTGGTAACCCTGTTTTTGTGTTCTTCAACCTCGAAAGAGAACCATTCAATGATCCAAGGTTCAGAAAAGCAATAGCGTATGCTATTGATACAGATCAGTTGATCAAGATAGCTATGACAAATTATGCCGTTAAGATAAATCCAGTTGGGATCAAAGATGGTTACTC
Source organism: Pseudothermotoga thermarum DSM 5069 (assembly GCF_000217815.1). Taxonomy (NCBI): domain Bacteria; kingdom Thermotogati; phylum Thermotogota; class Thermotogae; order Thermotogales; family Thermotogaceae; genus Pseudothermotoga; species Pseudothermotoga thermarum. Next base: position 1,810,778 of record NC_015707.1, read on the forward strand.
ATATTTAATCGATGAAAAGCTCAAAAGCAAATGGTGGTCTTACAATCCTCAAGAAGTTGCGAAAATACTTGAGCAAATTGGATACAGGAAGGGTAAAGATGGTATTTATGAAAGGGATGGAAAGAAATTATCCTACGAAATTATAGTACCAGCTGGTTGGACGGACTGGATTGCCGTTTGTGAACTTATTTCCCAGCAGCTCAAAAAGATCGGTGTAGAATTCAAAACCACTCCTGTTGATTTTGGCCAATATCTTGATATGATCAGAAATAAAAATTACGACGTAGCTTTAAGCTGGGCAAATTATGGTGCAAACCCATACATCTTTTACGACAACTTTATGAATTCTTCGAATGCTTATAGGGGCAGCAACAGAGGCGGATGGATCGATAAGGAAACAGATGAATTACTCGCTAAGATAAAACTTACAGACGACCTTGAAACAAGGAAAGTCATAATGAGCCGACTGCAGGAAATAATTCTCGATAACGTTCCAGCCGTACCTTTGTTCTACAATCCTGTTTGGTTTATCTACTCTGAAAAGAATTTCACAGGATGGCCCAACGAAAATAATCCATTTGTAGAACCAAGAACAACCGGAATGGATAAGATATATATTATCATGAGATTAACCCCGAAGAAATGATTGTTAATTTCTCTCTCGTCACCCTCAGCCCGCGTGGGCTGAGGGTTTAACAAGGGGAGGATTGTTGTGAAATATTTCCTTCAAAGGATGTTGTTCTACCTTTTTACATTGTTTGTGGCTGTTACGTTAAACTTCTTAATCCCAAGGTTGATGCCAGGTGATCCCGCTGAAAGAATCCTTTCAAGATATGAAGCTGATCCAAATGCCATTGCAGCTATGAAAATAGCCCTAGGAATAGAGACTGATAAGCCTTTGCTCAAGCAGTATTTTGAATACCTGAAAAACACTTTCACTGGAAATTTTGGAATCTCTTACGTTTATTACCCTATCAAGGTGGAAAAAGTGATATCAACTGCTTTACCTTGGACCATAGGTCTTGTTGGTATATCAACGATAATAAGCTTCATAATAGGCACTTTTCTTGGCGTTTACGCAGGTTGGAATCGTGAAAAAGTTTCTGGAATAAGTCTTTTAATGATCTCAATACTTTTGAGATCTATACCGTATTTTTGGCTAGCCATGCTTATGGTGTACGTTTTTGGCTTTAAGCTAAAATGGTTTCCAATCTCAGGAGCTTATTCAACAAGGCAAATCTTGGAAGGATTTCAGTTCCTAAGGAATGTACTTTATCATGGTTTTTTACCAAGTATAACACTAATCATAGCCTCCTTAGGTGGTTGGATACTCACGATGAGAAACAATATGGTTGCAGTCCTTTCAGAAGATTTTGTACTCCTTGCCGAAGCTAAAGGTTTGAAGAAAAGGGATATCCTCTTCAGATATGCCGCTAGAAATGCCATATTGCCAAGCTTCACGGCTTTCGGTTTATCTTTAGGTTTTGTGGTTAGTGGTGCACTTTTGACAGAAATAGTTTTCTCCTATCCTGGAATAGGATTCACTTTGTACAGAGCTGTTATAAGCCAAGATTACCCGTTGATTCAAGCGCTTTTTTTGATAATTTCCGTAGCAGTTTTAACTGCAAACTTAGTGGTTGACCTTACGTACGGTTTCCTTGATCCAAGAGTAAGGGTATAACTTGGAGGGTAAATAGTTATGAAAAAACTCTACGTTGCAATAGCGATACTGATAATACACTTAATTGTTGCCATTTTTGCGGATTTTATAGCTCCTTTTGATCCAAGAGAAATTGTGGATTTACCCTATCAACCCCCTTCGAAAGAGCATTGGCTTGGAACGGATAGGCTTGGAAGAGATATATTTTCACAACTCATACATGGTTCAAGATTGTCGATACTGATAGGAATCTCAGTTGGAGCACTCATGACTTTTCTTTCCACAATGATTGGTATGATGGCGGGGTATTACGGAGGAATTGTTGATAGGATTCTCTCCACGTTGACAGATGTGTTTCTAGTTATACCGAGACTTCCGTTGATGATAGTTATATCGGCTTATGTTAGAGTACGTGGGCCACTTGTGGTCATATTGGTTATAGCTCTAACAAGTTGGGGTGGAGGAGCAAGAATTATAAGATCTCAGGTTCTTTCCTTGAAGAACAGAGATTTTGTTGCGGCACTAAAAGCAACAGGTGAAAGCGATTGGAGAATAATGTTTTTTGAAATGCTTCCAAATATGCTTTCCTTGCTGGCAGCGAACTTTTTCTCTGCGGTTTTGTATGGAATCCTAGGGGAAGCTTCCTTGTCATTCCTTGGATTAAGTGATGTAAGCAAAATAACATGGGGAACGATGCTTTATTGGGCTCAGTCTGCCAATGCGCTTTTAAACGGCATGTGGTATTGGGTTCTTGCACCTGGTGCCGCTATAGCAAGCCTTGGAACAGCCTTTGCCCTGTTGAACTTCTATGTCGACGAGATGACTAATCCAAGATTGCGTAAGTCTTGAGGTGATGAAATGTTCAACAAAGTGTTACTCGAAGTTCGAAATTTGGATGCGGGATATTTTAAGGGGAAAAAGTTTTATCATGCAGTTCGTGATTGTTCCTTTAAACTTTACAAAAATGATTTTTTAGGAATAGCAGGTGAGTCCGGTTGTGGTAAATCGACTCTGGCTTTAGCCATATTAAGGCTTCTTAAACCGCCAGGAAAAGTAATATCAGGACAGGTGATATTCGACGGAGTAGATTTATTTGAATTATCCGAAGAAGAATTAAGACAAAAAAGATGGGGCGAGTTCTCGCTTGTTACACAAAGTTCTATGAATTCCCTTAATCCTGTACTTAAAATCAAAGATCAACTTCTTGATGTTTACCTTGAACACAGCAAGGAGAAAGACTTGGAAAAGGCAAATAAAAGGTTGTTTGAAGTTATGAGATTGGTGAACATAGATCCAAAATTTTTAAATTCCTATCCACACCAGCTTTCAGGTGGTATGCGTCAAAGAGTTGTAATAGCGATGGCTTTACTTTTTGCACCAAAATTGATAGTGCTGGATGAACCGACAACAGCTCTGGATGTTATCGTTCAAAGATCAATAATCGAAGAATTTCAAGAACTTTTTGAGAAGATTGGATTTTCGGCTATACTAATAACTCACGATATATCTCTTCTTTTCGAAATCACAAAACATATTGCAATAATGTACGCCGGAGAAATAGTTGAATATGGTCAATCGCGAGAAGTTTTTGATGACCCTAAACATCCTTATACAAAAGCTCTTTTGCAGGCTATTCCAAGTATTTCTGGAGAATTAAAAGAGTACAAGAGCATACCTGGTAGACCACCGGATTTATCGAAGGAAATAGTCGGTTGTTCTTTTGTAGACAGATGCGAATATGCCTTTGAAAGGTGTGAAAAATTACATCCTCAGGTGACTTTGGTTTCGGAAAGTGGTAGGTGGGTTAGATGCCATCTATACTCGAAGTAAAAGGACTTAAAAAGACTTTCACCATACGCAAAGGATTTAAGACATTCAAAGTGAAAGTACTTAGAGGTGTGGATTTAACTCTTTCGGAAAGAGAGATAGTTTCAATAGTTGGCGAAAGCGGTTCCGGTAAAACTACCCTTTTAAGAGTAATTGGACGCCTGTACAGTGAAGATGAAGGAGAAATAGTTTTATTTGGATCATCTTTACCAAAGAAATTCAAAAGGAAAGAAGAGCTGGATTTTAGAAGAAAGGTTCAAATAGTTTTCCAAGATCCTTTTTCATCTTTGAACCCTGTCAAAAAGGTTAAATACATATTGGAAAGGCCTCTTAAAATTTACGGGATAAAAGAAGAAAGGGAAATTCTAAGAAGAATCGAAGAAGCTTTGCAAGATGTTGAGCTCCTTCCACCAGAACTTTTTTTAAACAAGTATCCACATGAACTTTCCGGCGGGCAAAGACAAAGAGTAGCGTTTGCCCGCTCGATAATCACAAGGCCAAAAATAATTCTTGCTGACGAGCCGACCTCTATGCTGGATGTTTCTATAAAATCAAGTATCTTAAATCTCATACTCAAACTCCGGGAAGAACACGGAATAGCCTTCATTCATGTAACGCACGATTTAGCTTCAGCAAGGTACATTTCGGACAAAATAATGGTTATGTATGCCGGAATGGTTTTGGAAGAGGGTGATGCAAAAGAGCTAGTTAGCAATCCTTTACATCCGTACACTCAGTTGTTGTTGAAAGCATTTCCAGATCCGAAATCACCAAGAAGTAAAATTGGAAATCTTGGTGAACCACCAAGTTTGATAGAGCCTCCGCCCGGTTGTCCGTTTGAACCAAGGTGTAAATATAGGCAAGAAAGATGTAAGAACTATGTTGAGTTGAAAAAATTCTCCAACAGGTTAATAAGATGTATTTTGTACGAATAAAAAGTATTCTAGTATTCTTTTGTTTTTTCTCTTGATTTTTTGGCTTGGTGTATTATAATGAAAATTGGTTTGGATGAAAGTGGAGAGGTGGCCGAGTGGTCGAAGGCGCTTGCCTGCTAAGCAAGTGTGGAGGGTATTTTCCTCCACCGAGGGTTCGAATCCCTCCCTCTCCGCCAGCTCGTGCCCGTAGCTCAGCTGGATAGAGCGCCAGACTGCGGATCTGGAGGTCGGGAGTTCAAATCTCCCCGGGCACGCCAAGGTTGCGTTAGTCTTCCTGTTTTTTCTAGCATTCTTGCCACCGCATGTCTGTACCCTTTTGTTGAAACGATAACTTCTTTTGAAAGTTCGCATATTACGAAAGCCACGACTAAACCTGCGACCAACGTTCTTTCTCTTCCTTGTGGAATAATCTGCATACTCTTTATTTCTTCAAGACTTTTGTTTTTCACCTTTTCAAAAACATTCAAAACATCCTTTTGTGTGATGGTTTCTCCATCCAAGCTTTTTAAGTCCCAACGTCCTTTCTTAAAAGCCGCAATTGCCACAAACGAGCCACCGACTGTGTAAACTTTTCCAAGGTCTTGAGAGATTTGTTCTTTCACATAAAATACGGCTTTCTCAAAATCTTTTGCCCCCGGCAAGGTTAGATCAAAGAGACTGTTCAAAACATGTGTTCCAAGCGGATAACTTTTGAAGGTATTTTTTCTTACTATTTCTAGACTTCCCCCACCAAGGTCAACCACCGTTATATCCATCTCAAAATTTGGGTCTATCGACATGTATGAGTACATGGCTTCCTCTTCTTCTGAAAGGATATAACCGATTATACCAAACTCTTTGACCAAGGAATGGAAGAAGTCTGGATTTTCCCTAAAAACCGATGTTCCGAAAGCATAAGTTGGGCATGAAAAATTCGATTCATTCAAAGCTTTTGAAAGCGTTTGCTTTGCGATTTCGAAAGCTTTTTCTTGGTCTTTCATGAGTGATTTCAATCCAACTTCATAGACTTTTTCAAACAAAACTTTTTCTCCATCCAAGACCAATACTATAAAGGAATTCGAACCAAGATCTAACACTCTAATCATCGTTTCATCACCAGGAAAATTATACAAATCACAGTCTAGGATAAACCAAGCTTACCGTTGAAAAATTATTCAGGAGGAATAGGACTCTGGCTGAGCAAAAGGAAAAAAGAAGAGGCTTGAAAGGATTTTTCAAAGCATTTTTGATAGCCTTGTTCATAGGTTTTACGATATTGGTCTACGGTTATTTCATCTTTGAATACAACAGGTTGAAGGGCATAAACGTCCAACCTTTTGAAGGTTGGAGAAGTTATATTTCATATCTGCTTTCGAACACTCCATACGTTAATCGTTTTGTCAAATATGAGCCTTTGAAAATCTTGACCGTTGGACAATACTTTGAAGAAAGCGCCCAAGCCACACTTGAAAGAGTCCAACAGCTTTTGGCTGAAATAAATGCCAAATCACAGCAACTGGTTTTGGATTTTCAAACTTTGGAACTTTCAAGAAAAGCTGTTTTGGAACTCAGAAAATCTTGGGAAGAGAAAAATTTAGAGCTTGATATTTTGCTTCAAAGGCTGAGAATGCCTGAGGACATAAAGAAGATAAGCGAAACACTTAAAGAAGCTGATCCGGCAAATATAGCAAACGTTTTGGCGAGCGAGAATCTTTCAGCTACTTCTATAGCAACGGCACTGTTAGCACTTGATGCAGCAACAAGATCAGACATCATCGCTGAGCTTGGAAGAATTGACCCAGCCAAAGCAGCGGATGTTATCAACGAAATTGGAAGTGTTGAAAAAATTGTAAACGATTTGACCACACTCAGCGCAAACCTTGAAAAGAAAAGGCAACAGCTTGTAAGGCAGGAATCTGCTTTGATAGAGGCAGAAATTTTGAAAAAGTTGTTTTCTGAAGTTCTTAGAAACATGAGCGACGAGCAAATTCTTAAGATGATCGACACCCTTTCTTTGGACGAAACATCGGTCATGGTTATATTCTCACAACTTCCTGTTGAAAGAATCAAAGAGCTTTTAAAGCAGATACGCGATCAAAAACCTGAGCTGTTTGAAAAACTCGTTGTAAAGGGTGTGAGCTTGTGAACATGAACATTTTTGTAAAAGTTGCGGACCTTCAAAAAACTGAAAATCACGTTCAAGATACGACTTCAAAGTCGAAAAAACTTCCTTTTCATGTGGTGCTAGAGCTAGTTAAAGCCAAATTTTCAGCAAACGGGCAACAGGTTGCCTTTCAAAAGCTTTCAGTTTTAGACGAGCAACCTGCTCAGCAAAAAAAGACATTGCATAACGAACAGGATCAACTGTTGACAACAGATTTTGCAAAAACGCAAGTTGAAAAGTTGAGCAAAGACGACAAGCAAAATCAAATACCTTTAAAGTCTCAAAATGAATCTTTCAAAAAAGTCTCAAGTTTACCATTGACAGCTGATCTCAAGTCTGGCATCCAAAAGGTGGACAAACAAGCCGTTTTAAACGAAAAGCAAGAGCAACCATCTTCAAAACCCCAAATTAGCTCTTTCGAAAAAATTTCGAGTCAATCTTCGCCAACTGAACGCAAACTCGACATTCAAAAGGTGGACGGGCAGTTTGTTCAACAGAGCGATTCGTTGAATCACCTTGAAGACACAGTCCAAATTGTTGAAGACAAAAAAGGCAACTTCAAATTGATTCAAACAAACCAAGACATGGCCGTACAAAAAACACCAGAAAAGAAGGAGGTTCAACTGACCAAGGAAATTGCCTTTGAAAACAACTTGAACCAAAAAGATTCAAACACCTTTGTTGCCCATCTTTTGGCTCGTCAAGAAGTTGTAAATTCAAGCCAAAATCAAGTGAACATCAAAGTTGAGAAAAACCAACAAGCAAAGCCATCAGGTGAAGAAACTTTGAAATCTTTGAACGCTTTTGTCAAAGTTCAAGCACATGAACAAAAACCAATAAGTGAGCATTCAAAACTTTCGGTGCAGGGACAAACTTTACTTTCAAATGAACACAAAAACATTTCTGACAAAAAGCAGGAAAATGCGATCTTTGAGGACGCATCAACCAATTTGCAGAAAAATTCTGTTCAAAACTTTCAAGAATTCGTTTTGCCTGTGAAGGAAACTTTGAACGATAAAATTTCTTCAAGTATTTTTGATAAGCATCAAAATAACCTTGTCAGTGAAAAAGTACAGAGTAACCTGCAAAGATCGTCAAAGAAAGAACCAGATACATTGACTTCATCGTTGAAAAATGCTGTGGAAACCAGCAAGATTGAGCTTACGGTTGTCGATCAAGCGAAAGTTGTTGAAATAGGTTCAAGAAATCTTCAAGCTTCAAGGATGGTGGAAAACCGCAAAGAAGTAAAAGTTACAGCCAACGAAAGTGCGTCGACTGAAAAACTGACAATAACCATAAAACAGGTTCAGATTGTTCTAAGAAATCTGGCTAAAGGTGTTGAAGAATACAAAAGCGAGTTTTCCCAGTACAGAAACTTGAAGAAAAAGATCCCGCAGAATTTGAAAGTATCAGAACCGATAAAGATAGAAAATCTGAAATTTGAAATAGCAAGAGACCTTAAGAAAGACAAACCAACGGTTGAGGAGAAACCAATCTATTCAAAACTTGAACAAACTCAGAAAACCAAAGAACTAGCGGATGCAAAAATTGGAAAAAAGGTTTATGAAAACGAGCAAACCATTGTTGAAGTTCGTCAGCTTCCAAGAACTTTGGAGACCATCGTGGCAAAAGTTGAACAGCAGCAAAAAGTCGACAACCTTACCACAATAGTTGAAACGATAAGGCAGATGAACAACGCATCGATCGAGAAAGCCTTTGTGGATCTCAGTCCACCGTCCCTTGGACGGCTTGAGATACAAATTGTAAAACAAGGTGAAACCTTAAACATTGTTTTCAAAGTTGCAAGCGATGAAGCAAAAGAGCTTTTGGAAAAAAGTTCGAAAGATCTTCTCTCAAGACTTTCAGCTGTTGGGTTCAAGGTGGAATCAATTGAAGTTAAAACAACTCCAAAGTTTGAGCAAGAACAACCTTTGCACGATAGAGAGCAAAATCAACAACACGAACAACACCATCACCAAAGACAAAGAAAATGGCAAGAAAGTGAGGTGATGAGCGATGATAAACGCGATAAGTAATCAAATGTACTTTCCAACTCAAACGACTAGAAAACCTAGTAACACACTGGATAAGGATGCGTTCCTGTTGCTTTTGATAACCCAACTTAAAAACCAAAACCCGCTTGAGCCGATGGACAACAAAGATTTCATAGCCCAACTTGCACAGTTTTCAACGCTTGAACAGATAACCAACATGACGAAATCCATTGAAAAATTCTTAACACTTCAACAAGGAGCTCTTCAGGCGCAGGCAGCCTCTCTGATAGGCAAGTACGCTGTCGTTCAATCAGATGAAATAACGGTGAGCAACGGCGTTGCTGAAAGTATAATCTTTGAACTTGACGAAAGCGCACCAGTAGTTGTTAGAATTTACGATTCAAATGGAAAACTTATCAAAGAAGTGACAAGTAATGTTCTTGAAAAGGGAACCCACGCGTTCCAGTGGGATGGAAGAGATAGCACAGGCTTACCTGTAGCCGATGGAACTTACAAATACGCCGTTTACAAGATCAATTCCGATGGTTCAGAGACAATTATAAGTGGTGTGGATGGTGGAAAAATTGAATCGGTGAAGTTTAAGAACAACCAGATTTACGTTTACATCAATGGTAAAGAATATCCGCTCGCATCGGTTGTCGAGATTGCTCAGGAGGGGTGAACTGGTATGATGCGCTCGATGTTCAGTGGTGTTTCGGGAATGAGAAACTTTCAATACGCACTTGATGTTGTGAGTAACAATATTTCAAATGTCAACACCGTTGGATTTAAAGGCTCAAGGGTGACATTTCAAACGGCACTTTCCCAAACTTTGAAAGCTGCAAGAAGTCCACAGAACAACGTTGGTGGAACAAATCCGATTCAAATAGGACTTGGTTCTCAGCTTGCCACAGTTGACAAAATCATGACACAAGGATCATTTGAAAACACTGGAAGAACCCTTGACCTTGCCATTCAGGGTGACGGATTTTTTGTGATATCCAACGGTACTCAGTACTTTTACACAAGATCTGGTGCATTTGACGTTGACACAAACGGAACGCTTATACACTCTTCAACAGGTTTGAAAGTGCAAGGTTGGAGAGCAGTTCAAGATCCAACGACAGGAAAAAGGTATGTTGACACAAACCAACCGATAGGTGATATCGTGATAGGTGCGGGTTTGACAATGCCAGCTAGAGCAACAACTGCAGCAGCTTTGGCTGGTAATTTGCAGTCAAATGTTGGACCGCTACCGTTTTCTATGACGGTTACCGATAGCTCCACAAACACGAACTACACGGTTAGGTTTACTTTCGAAAAAACAAGCGCTGATTTTGTGAGACAAAACGGTCCATTCGGAAGTACACAAAGCTATACGTGGGAGCTCAGAAACGAACAGAATCAACTCACAGAAGTTGGATTCATTGAATTCAACGAGTTTGGTAGGGTCGTAAGGTCGGGAACAGCTTTCAAAGTGACACCAGCCAGCGCTGGACAGATTGATGAAGGTGATTTTACGTCGAGCTTTGAGGATGGAAATTATTATGTCATAATCAAAAATTCTGATGGCGAGATCATTTACGAAGGTCTAACAACAGTAACAGGAGGTAATTTCACAATCTCAGATCCTGATATCCTTAACACAGAAGAATACTTTGTCATCTTTGGTAACGAAAGTGCGGGAGATGAAATCACCATCGCTGGGGATGCTACGATTTCAATCCCCACCGCAGGTGAGCCAAGGTTTTATGAATCGGATAATCCATCCAACATGACTGTACTTCAATATCAAAGCCCAAAGTACATTACGTCTGTTCAAGTTTACGATTCACTCGGAAATCCATACACGCTGTATCTTGAACTTACAAGAATCGGCCAGTTTGGTGATATGAAAAACGCTTGGCTTTGGAGAGCTTACACGGCAAGTGGCGAGCCAATAACTTACATTGATGCAAGTAATAATACAGGTTATGTCGGAGGAATCATAAACTTTAACGAATCTGGCAGACTTCAAAGTTTGTATGGAGTAAAATGGGATGGATCAAATTTAACCTTGGGAAACGTTGAACTTCGCACAATTCAGTTTAACGCTAATCATATGGGTGATAGTGTTGTAACCATCAATCTTGATTTTACGGCTTTGACTCAGTTTGCAGGTTCAAGTTCTGCATCTTTTGTTTATCAAAACGGTAATCCGCTTGGCTATCTTCAGTCTTTTGCGATCAACGAAAATGGTGAAATAATAGGAACTTTCAGCAATGGTTTGACGGATATTCTTGGACAAGTTGCACTTGCCATTTTCAACAACCCGGCTGGTTTGACTGAGGTTGGAAACTCTTTGTACACTGTATCGGCAAACAGTGGCTTACATTTGATAGGTGCGGCTGGAACTGGTGGCAGAGGAACTTTGATACCAGGTGCTTTGGAGATGTCCAACGTCGATTTGGCTGAGGAATTTGCAAGAATGATAATAGCTCAACGTGGCTTTCAAGCGAACGCAAGAGTTATAACAACGGCTGATACAATTCTTGGAGAAGTAGTTGCGTTGAGGAGGTAATTTGAAGTATGATTTGGCTTACCAACCTTCGTGGTAAGCCCTTTGTGCTGAATGCTGAAATGATAGAAACAATCGAAGCTTTGCCGGATACAACTATCACACTTTTTAACGGAAGAAAGTACATAGTTCGCGAAACTGTCGAAGAGGTTATTTCAAAGGTGATAGAATACAAAAGACAGGCATATCCTGTTCTTGATATCTTGAAATATCTTCCAAGACAGTAGGCAGGTGGTTCCATGGATATTTCAACAGTGTTAGGAGTTCTAATGGCTTTTGGAATGATACTGTTTGGGATCATTTCAAACAGAGCTTCCTTAGGGATCTACTACAACTTGCCATCTTTGTTCATAACAGTTGGTGGTGCTATAGCTTCGACGATAGCTTCGCACCCACGTGAAAAGAGCTTCAAGATATTCAAAATTATGATGTCGACTTTCAAAGAGTTAAAAGTTGACAATATAGGCCTTATAAGAACTCTTGTTTCTTTCTCGGAAAAAGCAAGAAGGGAAGGTTTGCTTTCTTTGGAAGAACATTTGAATGAAATAGAAGATCCATTCATGAAAAAAGCTTTACAACTAGTAATAGACGGAACCGATCCAGATCTTTTGAAGAACATGATGGAAACTGAGATGGATTTAATCGAGGAAGATTTTGCAGCCGAGAAAGCCTTGCTTGATTCAGCAGGAGCTTTTGCACCTGCCTACGGAATGATAGGAACCTTGATAGGTCTAATAGCAATGCTGAAAACCCTTAACAATCCAGAAACCCTTGGGCCAGGAATGTCCGTTGCTTTGATAACCACCTTTTATGGTTCGCTTCTTTCAAACGCGGTGTTCTTACCGATGGCTGAAAAAATAGGAAGAAGGGCCGCAAAGATATTGAGGCAAAAGCAAATGATTCTTGAAGGAGTTTTGTCAATTCAAGCAGGAGAAAATCCAAGGGTTTTGGAAGAAAAGTTGAAATCGTTTTTAACAAATGAGGAAAAACAGGCTTATGAATTGGCTATTCAGGAGGCACGTACTTAATGCCAAGAAAAAAGAAGGCCATGGAAGCACCTAAAGCAAATTGGTTGACAACTTATTCGGACATGGTGACGCTGCTTTTGACGTTTTTTGTGCTTTTATTTGCGATGTCAACGATAAGCCCTGGTAAGTTTCAACAAATCGTAGTTGGTTTAAGGACAGCATTGACCGGTATGCCACCAAGTGTTTTAACTGGTGGCAAATCAATGGCTGAGGAACCGCTTGTTACTTCTAGAAGAGGAGTTTACGAAGAATTGATGAGGATAGCCGAGGAATACAAGGGAAAAATAACGATAGAAGAACGTGATGAAGGAACAGTTATCATAATGAAGGACATGGCTTTTTTCGTTCCTGGAAGCGCGATTTTAACGGTTGAAGCCAAAGAACTTTTAGGAAAAATAGGAAGAATAATTATTGAACATACTACAAATGTCTTGCAGGTATACGGTTATGCGGATGATCAACCGCTTCCACCTGATTCAATATATGCCTCAAACTGGCATTTGAGTGCTGCAAGGGCTGCAAGTGTTGTACAATTTTTTACAGAGGAGTTAAAGCGGCGTAGAACGGTGGAAAGATTAGCTGACATTAGGGCTGGTAGGTTTGACCCAGAGTACTTTTACGATCCAAAAAGGTTTGTTCCAATAGGAATGGGAGATTGGGCGATAAAAAATGAAATAGAGGCATTTAGAAAATCGATTGAACTTGAAAAGCAAACTTTGGCCGATAAATTATCCAGAAACGAAATAACTTACAGTCAATACGTCAGCGAAGTGAACAAACTCGATAGACAATTCGATGAAAAACTTCGTGAACTTAGGGCTTTGTACAGAAGAATAGATATTCTTATAAAACGTGAAAAGGCAAAGTAGGTGATAGCATGCCTGATGAAGTTCAACAGGAAAAGAAAAAAGGTGGTTTGGGATCTATTTTGGGGATGATAATCATCCCGGCAGTAGTTGCCTTTGGAGCAACTTTTGCTGTCTTGTTTGTGCTTGGAAGCAACGTTTTGCCATCAAAGAAAACCGACCAACAGTTAACACCTGTTCCTGTTGAAATAAAAGCTGTGATTATCCAACCTGGTACTTATCAAACCTTTATGTTAAAGGGTGGGAAAGAAGTTGCGGTGATAGATTCACTTACAGTTACAGTTGCAAGTGATGCATGTCGAGCAACGATAGCTGAACGCCACGATCGAATAATGGATGGTTTGATGCTTATATTTTTGAGCAAAGAAAGGTCAGAGCTAAACACTGTCGCTGGCATTGAACTTTTGAAAAAGCAAATAAGATCGATGATCAATGAGGTTACTGGATTTACGGGAGATCGCGAAAGACTTGGAGTCATTGGTGTTTATCTTTACATAAAAGCCATCAGTTCTGTTGAATAGGGGTGATGGCGTGTCTGATATCTTGAGCCAAGAGGAAATAGATAGACTTTTGCAAGCCGTCGCATCTGGACAAATATCTGTTGAGGAAATAAAGAAAGAGGAAGAGAAGAAAAAAGTAAAGCTGTACGACTTTAAGCGCCCAAGCAAGTTCTCAAAAGAACACATCAGAGTTTTTGATATGATTCATGAAAACTTTGCCAGGGCTTTGTCGACGTACTTGTCAGGGCGTGTGCGTACTTTTGCAAATGTCACCCTTGCTTCAATAGATCAGGTACCTTATGAAGAGTTTGTAAGGTCTTTGCCAAGCCCATCGTTCATCGTTGTCTTCTCTGCACCTGAGTTTGTCGGAAGTGGAGTTTTTGAGATGAATTTAGAGCTATTTTACACCATTCTTGATTTGATTTTGGGTGGACCAGGAATTCCAGCAGTCAAGAGAACCCCTTCGGACATAGAGATATCCATCATGAGAAAAGAAGTTATGAACATGCTCACAACGTTGGCGCAAGCGTGGAGTGAAATATATAACTTTTCCCCTTCAATAGAGAGTATAGAAAACAACCCGTTGTTCGTTCAGATCGCGCCGGCGACAGAGATGGTTTTGCTTGTTTCTTTGGTTACAACTGTTGGTAAAACAGAGGGATTCATAAACATTTGTTGGCCATCTTCTTTGGTTGAGCCATTTTTGGATAAGTTGACATCCAGAATGTGGTTTGCAGCTAAAAGGCCAGAGAAGGTCGGGGAGTTTTCAAAAGAACTGAAATCCAACGTTATGAACATGAAAGTAACTGTTTCTGCTGTTTTGGGGCAAGCCATTTTAAACGTTGGAGAAATCTTAGACCTTGAAGTTGGAGATGTTATAAGGTTGGATACGCACGTTGGCGATGACATAACAGTTTATGTGCAGGATAAACCAAAGTTCACTGCACAACCTGGTGTGTACAAAGATCGTAAGGCTGTGAAAATAACTGGCTTGATCAGCCAGGAGGTGGAATTCCATGAACAGCAGTGATTTTTTAAGCCAAGAAGAACTCGATGCGCTTTTGAAAAGTTTATCGGGTGAGTTGAGTGATGAAGATGTTAATAGCGTCAAAGAGGTTTTGAATATATTCATGGGAGCGGCTAGTTCGGCTTTGTCAGTCATTGTAGGAAGGGATGTTTCTTTTTCCATTGATAATGTTTTTCAAAAACCGCTTGAAGATTTTCTAAAGGAACTTACAGATGAAATGGTTATAGCCGAGATAAAATTGGCAGAAGGTATAAAAGGAGATTTTGCCACTTTGATTCCCGTAAGCCTTGGGATAAAGATTGCCAACATGATGATGGGAGGTTTAGAAGAACCTGCGGTTGGTGAGTTGGATGAAATTAGACTGAGTGCTTTGCAGGAGACTTTCAACCAAATAGTCAGTGCCGGTGTTACAGAACTTTCAACCAAAACTAAAAAGAAGATAAGCGTTGAGAGCATAAAACTTTCGATCGTTAAAAAACAAGAGCAGGCAAAGCTTACCTTCAATCCGGCTGAGATTCTAACCATCGCTTCCGGTGGATTGACCATAAATGGTTCAAAGTCTTCTTATTTTGTCCTTGCGCCGTTTTTGTTCTTCAAGAACATTTACAACACCATTCATGCAAAGGCTGAGGAGAAAAAACCAAAGCAGGAAGAAAAAGTTAAGGTTCAGCCTGTTCAATTTCAAAGCTTTGAAGAACCAAAACAAAAAGTTGTTGCTGAACCATCAGAACTTCAAAGTAAACTCGAGCTGCTTTACGATGTCCCACTGAAGGTTGTCGTAGAACTTGGAAGAGCCAGGCTCACTTTAAAGCAGGTTTTGGAGTTGGGAGTTGGCTCTTTGATAGAACTTGACAAATTAACGGGAGAACCCGTTGATATACTTGTCAACGGAAGGCTTATAGCTCGAGGAGAAGTAGTTGTTATCGATGAAAGTTTTGGTGTTAGAATAACTGAAATAGTCAGTCCAAAGCAAAGATTGTATTCGATAAGGGAGACAAACGGGCTTTGAAGCTTCAAACTTTTTTGTTGCTTTTGTTGTGTAGCACAGTTTTGCTATCAAATCCTATATTGGACTTTACTGAGAAAGTCGCTGGAGTAAAAGATTTTGCAGTTACTTTGAAAATCGACGCGCAAGTTTTTCAGAACGGTACACGTTATACCCTTAATTTTCTAGTGGATCTTGTGGTTAGAAACCACGAGGATTTCTACTTGGAAATCAAAAATCCTGTGGAACTATTTGGTCTGAAATTTTGGTACTATGGCAGGCCAAGGAGGCTTTATTTTGAATCGTTGGATTACGCTGGTATGGAAAACATTGAACTGCCGATATCGAACTTTGTATCTTTGTTTGAACTGCTTTTCAAAATGCTTCAAACACCCCTTACCGTTTTGAAAATCGAAGAGAATTGTGTTACGGTTAAACCTGCTAGCACTTTTACGGCGCAGGCAAAAGAACCTGTTGTTCTCAAGTTGTTTTTTCAAAAAGGTTTGATAAAGCAGATCGTTATAACTCCGGAAAACAACCAAGAGGAATTCGTGAGGCTGACCTTCGAAGATCTCAAACTGGGAGTCGTTGTGGATCGGTTCTTTCGAACAAGGTGATGCTCATTTTACCCTTTGTTTGAGTAAGTTGTCTATCGCCCAAGAAAAGAGTTCTGGGAATTTTCTTTTTTCAAAATTTGGATCATTCAAAAGATCTTTGTAAGTGATCTTGCCTTCTATCATTCTCAATATCTTCAGAAGGTATTTTTTCATTTCTTCAATGCAACTCTCGCCTGACACTGGTCCATGACCAGGAACAACGTATTGAATCTTGTACTTCTTCAAAGATTCAAGAACTTGCAGCCATTGATTCAGATCGCTGTCTGGCACTATTTCTGCGTGCAGATTGTTGAAAATCAAATCCCCTGCTATTAACAGTTTTTGTGATGGAACATAAACAATGGATGAATCTGGAGTATGACCACCAACTAGTTTTACCAGCACGCGTTTATCCATCCATTCTTCAACGAAGGTTACTTGTGGAACGACGATTTTTTCAATCTTTGGCAGATTTTCTAAGTAATGCTGATCCATCAGTGTCATATTGTTTGCAGTTTGAGCTGAAGAAATTATTTGAAGATCTTCAAATGCTGCGTTACCAAAGCAATGATCAGGATGATAGTGCGTGTTGACAACGTAGAGTATGGGTTTTTTTATCGTGTTTTCAACAAACTGCCTTATTTTCGATGCCTTTTCCGGAAAAAGCGATGTGTCAACAATTATTATTCCTTCTTGAAAGATGACTATCGTCACATTGGAGGACGCATCTAAGCCTATTACAATTATGTTGTCGTTGATTTTCTGTATCATCCCAACCTTCTCCCTGTTATAATCTCGTTTGGATAATTCTACAAAAAGGAAGGTTTTTCCTTGAAAACGGCATTTGTTTTTGGATATTACGGTTACGGCAACGTTGGAGATGAACTTTTGTGTAAGGCAACGCTGAAACTTCTTGAGGAAGCAGGATTTCACAAGATTTATCTTGCTGTTCCAAAAGAAAGAGTAAACGATTATACAAGCAAATTGGTAAAGCCTGTGGATAGGTTCTCACCCTTTGCAGTGATCAAAGCCATAACAAAAAGTAGTGTTGTAGTTTGTGGCGGCGGAGGAATTTTTCAAGACGAAACAAGTTTTAGAAGTCTTCTTTATTACTCTTCAATAGTCTTTCTTTCAATCTTGCTTCGAAAACCAGTCATTCTACTTGGTAATAGCTTTGGTCCTTTGAAAAGGAAAAGTTCAAGGTTTCTTGTGAAAAGTTTTCTGGCCAGCCGAAAAGTTTACGTTTTTGCGAGAGATCCTGTGAGCTATAGGTACGCAAGAATGGTTGGAAAGAATGTTTATCAAGGGACTGATCTTGCCGTCCTTGCCTTTGATTTTGATCCGGATTTTCAATCAAGCTCAAATTGGATTTGTTTTTGCGTAAAAAAACCAATGGATTTGAGTCATCTCGTGAACGTGATTGAAGAAAAGGTGGGCAAAGAAAACGTTGTCATCACGGCGTTCAGCGAGGAGGACGAGGAAGTTTCACTGCAAATTGCATCGAAACACAATTTGAAATACGTGGAAGACCCAATAAAAGCCGTGCTTTCTTCAAGGTTGGTTGTTTCTCAAAGGATGCACGCAAGTTTGTTGGCTGCCTACTATGGTATTCCATTTATAAGTTTGAACAACAGTAAAGCAAACAGGTTTATGAAGAAATACTTGCCGAAGTACGAAGGCTATCTAAAAGAGGATGAAGTGGAAGTAGCTTTGGCGGTGGTGAAATTGCTTGACAAAAAAATCGATGTGGCAAAGCAAATGATGAACGATGCCAAAGACATGGCGGAAAGGTTCAAAAAACTTTTGAAAGTTTTATGTAAGTGAAATTGTCTATCGTACGAGTTTGTGCAAAAACTTGTGAAAACCAGCCAAGGCTACCCCAAATTCCCAGTTTGCGTTTGCTGTTTCGAAAACCACGGAGTTTACGAATTCTTTGTTGAAGTTGGTTTCAACGTGGTTTTTCATCAGTTTAATCATCTCAACGTTTGTCAAACCTTCTCCAAGAAAGAAAACCTTCGATGGCTTTAAAATTAGCAAAAGGTTACCAATGACTAAAGAAAGCAAACGAAAAGCTGGTTCGTAAAAACTTCTTACCCTTTCAAAGTCACTTTTGGAAAGTTCCCTAAGTTCGTTGATTTTATCTCGGTATTTTTCTTCCTCGTTGGCTGCGAAATCTTCGAATGAAAAGTTCTTATTCAAGAATGCTTTTAAGACGGCGTATTCCGACGCATGATACTCTAAACAGCCAACTTGTCCACAGTAACACTTTCCAGTTTTTGAAACAATTGAATGCCCGATTTCTATGTGCTGTGCCTTTCCAAATTTGTAGTAACTTGCACCTATTCCTGTTCCATATGTGAGTACAAGAAAATTTGTTTCTCCTATGTTAGATATGGCATAACTTAACGCATCAACATCGTTCATGAGAACAAAATTTTCAATATTCATTTGGGATAATAATTCAGCTACGTTCAAGTTTCTTACATTCATCAAGTGAGAAACAATAATGCTTTTTTCATCAACTATACCACTCGAACAGATCCCCACACACAACAATTTTTCGCATATAAGGTTTTCTACCACTTCTTTGATCGCCTTCGAATAACCTGCGTTGTTTCTCATCTCTGCCATTATTCTGACAGAGTAAGTGTGAATATTTTGCATCAGAGCGTTGAAAAGAGTTCCCCTGACTTCCTCTCTTCCAACCTTTACTCCTATGGAGAACCATGCGTCGGGCTTTATTCGGTACAGTTGCATTGGTCTACCTCGAGATTTGGGGAGAGTTATAGCTGTTACAAGTTGTTCTTCCGTAAGTTCTCTCAAAATATAACTGAGAGTACTCAAAGACAGTTTCGTCTCTAAAGCAAGTTGTTCCCTAGAGCACTCTTTTTTCTTGAATATGGTCAAAAGTACCTGTTGCTTGTTTTGTTTTCTCATTGCCGGCGCAGGCAAGATATCCCACCTCAAGATCGATAATACATTATGCTATTTAAAAGTTTCAGATAATTGGTAAGATTAGCCGTTATAATGAATTTTTCTATCACATCTTTCCCACCAGCAATACCCATGGTTTTTCTTTTTGTTTCATCCTTTACAAGTTCTACAACATACCTTGCAAGCTCTTCAACATCCCAAGCAAGGTATCCTGTTTCACCGTGTCTGATTTGGATCTTTACTCCACCAACAGGTCTTGCCACAACAGGAACCTCCTTGTACAAAGCCTCACTTATCACCAATCCGAAGCCCTCTCTGGTTGCAGTATGAAGCGCCACAGTTGTTGATCTTTGAATTGCGTTGACTTCCAAATTTCCCACACCGTTCAAGTTGGTGCAGAAATGAATGTCTTTGTCGGTTCCTGCATACCTTGCAACCCTTTCAAAGAAAATCCAACCTTCCGGATCATCGGATGCCATTGCGGAAACTATTGCAAGTTGAACCTCAGGTATGGTTTTCTTAACTATTCTATAGACGTCTATCGCCGAGAAAAGATCTTTCCAGGGATCGAACCGTGCTACAACTGTGATCAAAGGTCTTGTTGGATCTATGCCAAGCCTTTCGAGAACTTTAAAGCAAAAATCTTTATCGAGTTCTTTGTTCTTGTCGCTCAAGGGATCTATACTCGGTGGAAATGCCACACATTTTGAGGCAAGATCTTTCGGGAAATATTCTGAAAGGTGGAATATCAACCTGTCGTAATCTTTCACGTAACTGCTGAATTTTGACCAGACTACTTGATTTGGTGTGGACAGGTCGATATGGCAGCGCCAAATCCACTTTGTGGAAGAATTGACTTTTGCAAACTTTTTTATCGCAGCTGGCTGAGGATCGTGAATAATAATCACATCGTAGTTGTCTTCTACCATGTGGGAATTTTGTTCACAAACTTTTTCGTACAGATCCCATTCGGTATCGGCAATTTCAATTTCAGCTCCCTGAAGCGTGTTGTGAAACTTCTTAGTCACGTTGAAAAAGTCGTTTGGAGCTTCCAACGCGTGCCATTGAGCGTCAAGACCAACAGATCTCATCAGAGGAACAAGGTTTTGAAGAATTTCAGCCACTCCTCCACCGAATGCAGTTGCGTTCACATGGACAATCCTTAAACCTTTCAAAGGATCAGCCAACTGCTTGATTTTTTCAACTTGATCACCGATGATAGGTTTGTATTCATCAACACTTCTTTCTTTTAAAACCACTTTCACAACTTTTCCCCCTTTCACTTAAGTGACCAACCGATCATGCCTCGTATGTAATATTTTTGCAGCAACAAATAGACGATTATCGGAACTATCATGACCATTATCGATGCCGATGCAAGTAATCCCCAATCCACGTGGTAAACACCACGCATCAAAGGTATTCGTTGTGTTGCAAGCAGCTTGTTTGGAGAGTAAACCAATATCAGCGCAAGGAAGAAATCGCTCCAAACCCATGTGAACTGCAAAGCGCACGCAGAACCAATTGCCGGTAGGGCAATTGGCAGTATTATCCTGAAGAATGTCTGTATATCATTTGCTCCATCGATCCTTGCGGCTTCCTCCATTTCCTTTGGTACCGTGTAGAAGAAATTTCTCATGAAAAAGGTTATCCACGGTATTCCCCAAGCTGTATGAACAATCACCAAACCAAGGTAACTGTCAATTAACCCAAGGAAGTTCATCATTTGAAAGATTGGGACAGCTATCGTTTGCTGTGGTAAGGCAAGCGTTATAACAACAAGCACAAAAAGACTTTTCTTAAAGCGGAATTTGTATCTTGAAAATCCGTAACCTGCCATAGTTGCTATCAGAAGTGGAATTACTGTTGCAGGTACTGCAACCATAAGGGAATTGACCACGCCGTTCTTCAAGGAAGCGGTTGGGTGATTCCAAGCTCCGGCGAAATTTTTCCATGTGAACGTGAAAGAATCAAATCGCCACCAACCTCTCATAAGTTCACTCATAGGGCGAGTGGCTGTCATCAAGAGTCCAACGAAAGGCAAAATCCAAATCAACCCAATGATCCATGCGATCATAGTCAAAATAATTTTTTTCTTCATGTTTCATCCCTCACAGACTTGAGAAGAGCGAAGCTTGCGGCAAGAGTGGACAAGGCTAGTAAAACCGCAACAACAGCCGCTCTGTTGAAATCAAAAGCTCTGAATGCGTAAACATACATCTGCAATGCCAAGACGTTTGAGGCACCGCCTGGTCCGCCCATGGTTGCAACGTAAACTATATCGAAGACCTTCAGTTCCCAAAGCAAAGTCATCGTGGCAACTACCACTGTGATGGGTCTTAACAGAGGCACTGTTATTCTCCTAAAGATGGTAAAAGAAGATGCTCCATCTAGTTGTGCAGCTTCGTAGATGTCTTTTGGTATTGTTTCAAGGCCTGCGGAGTAAAGAACAACAGAAAAACCAGTCCATAGCCAAACAGATCCAAAGATGAGCGATAGAAGTGCGCTATCTGGATGAGCGGTCCAAGTTTTTGTTGGTAGTCCAAAAAGACTAAGAATACCGTTGACAATTCCAAGGTTTCTGTCGAAAATGAAATTGATCATAACACCACCGACTATCATTGGCATAACCATTCCGAGGAAGATAACAGCTTTGATAACGGTTCCACCGTACACATTTCTGAGTAAGACCGCTAAAAGTAAACCTATTCCAACGGTCATCGGTAGATGTATACCTATCCACAAAAGATTGTGCAAAAGGGCCCCCAGGGGAAAGCCCCTGGAAAAGCCCCTTGTATCGATTATTTCACGGCTGAGGATGACTTGTACATAGTTCTTCAATCCAACAAAGTTCCCGTCTTGATCCAGAAAGCTGTATACTACAGTTCTTATAACCGGATATACAACGAATGTAAGTAGCATCAAAACAGCTGGTAGGAGAAAGAACAGAACATATCTTTTTCGTGCTTTCATGGTCATCATTTCCTTGGTGCTTTTTCTTGCAGAACTTTTATGATTTCTTCCAACCTATCAGGTCTAACCCACAACAGCTTGAGCTGATCCCAGAAAGTCGGTTGCCATTGTCCACCGATGGTATCATCAAGATCTGGTAGTGCTGCTACTCCCTGTATTATCTTCGCAACTTCTCGATCAACTGCAGGGTAGTTCGAAAGATCTATGCCGACAACTGTGGCGATATGACCTCCCTGTTTGATTTGAACAGTTTGACCTTCTGGACCACAAAGCCAGCTTATGAGCTTCTTCGCTTCTTCAGGATATTGAGTATATTTTGGAACGAATGCATAATCAGGTCCGAATACAACACCCTTTGTTCCTGGAAGTGCGAATACTCCAAGGTCATTTGGATCTTTCACCATACCCGTTATCCAGCTTCCCATGAAGTACAAAGCATAATCGCCATTCCACCATTGTTCAAGTGCAAGTGTCCACTCGGTTGGCTCTCCGAAGTAGCGTTTCTCCAGTAGATATACCAATTTGTTCAAAGCATTTCGAACTGTGTAGCTATCCCACCTGATGTTGCCTTCGACAAGATCGTAGATAACCTCTGGCCCAGCGAATGAAATGAGAAAATGTTCCGTGACATCCGACAGTGGCCAACCGACTCCGTCACCGCTTGCGATAGGTGCTTTTATGCCAGGGATCTTTTTGATCTTCTCAAGCAATTCCACGAACTCTTCCCAGCTTGTCGGTGGTTGCAGTCCATGTTTTTCAAAGAAACTCTTTCTGTACCAGAATCCTGGTTTGACTTTGCCTGTGTACGCTGCACCATACAGTTCCTTGCCAACCTTCACGGCATCAAGCGCACCTGCCAGGTACTTGGTCTCGTCTATTACACCAGTTAAAGGCAAAATGTGTCCGCGTTGACCATACTCTCTGATGAAGTGTGCCCACATGAATATGACATCTCCAGGTGTTCTTTTTGCAGCAAACTGAGCAGGAAGAAGGTTTGCAAGATCCTCTGCTCTGTAGATCTTGTACTCCACTTTGATACCAGTTTGTTTTGTGAACTCTTCCAGAACTGGCATGAACTTATCCATCTCGGCTCCGGACCACGGACCTATGACAGTTAAGGTTGTGGCACTGAGAACAACGGCTACCGTAAGAGCAAGAACCGCAAGTAACCTCTTCATGTTATCCCTCCTTGTTTCCCCCAACGTAGAGGGGGGAGATTTTTGTCGTAACATAAATTAATTCCGTGATAATAATAAGCCAACAAAATTTACATGTCAAACTTTGAGAGAGAAAGAAAAATGAAGAAAAAAGGAGAATACTTGAGAAAATTGAAAGAAAAGGAACTTTTTGGATGAAATTGGAAAAAAACAGAGATTATTGGGCAGAAAAGAAGAATTTTGTGATATTACACATCAAAATCCTTTATTTTTGCGATCTCTTTGAGAAGTTGTTCCTCTTTTGCGGAAAGTTTCTCTGGGAATTTTACGTTAACGGTGACAAGCAAATCTCCTCTTCTGCCAGTTCTTGGAGAATAAAATCCCAAACCTTTTAACCTGAAAACTGTGCCAGGCTGAGTCAAAGGCGGTATCTTTAACATCGTCGAATCGCCTGTTGGCAAATCGATTCTCACCGTTGTACCAAGAAGTGCTTGTACATAATCGATATCGATTTCGGTGAGAATATCGTCGTCTTGCCTTTTGAATCTTCTATCGGGTTTCACATGAACGGTTACATACAACGCACCGTATCCTCCTCCGTTGTATCCTGCGTTTCCTGCCCCATCTATTCTAATTCTTGTTCCGTCGCTGACACCTGGTGGAATATCCACAACGGTTCTATACCTTCTTTTAACACGACCTGTTCCACCGCAATAATGACATCTTTCTTTAACGACTTTTCCAGTTCCACCGCAAGTTGTACAGGTTGTGGTGCTTACAAAAATTCCAAAAACGCTTCTTCTTTCTTCCCTTATCACACCGGATCCTCGGCACCTTGGACAAGTTTGATATCCACTGCCAGGTTCAACACCTGTTCCATTGCAATGTTCACATTTTTCATATCTATCGTACTCAATTGGTACTTGCTTACCTGTTATGGCGTCTGCAAAGCTTATTTCAACGGTTACAGAGATATCTTCCCCAGGTCTTCTTCTTGCTTGTTGTCGTTCTTCCGCACCACGCTCTCCGAAAAAGATATCGAATATATCTCTTCCAAAGAAGCTTTCAAAGTCTTTGAAGATGTCTTCAAAGGTTGTTCCACCGGTTGGTTGTTCGTACGCCGGTTCCCCAATGTATCCAAAGCGATCGTACATGGCTCTTTTCTGTGGATCGCTCAAAACTTCGTAAGCTTCCTGTATTTCTTTGAATTTTTCTTCAGCTTCTTTTTTGTTTTCTGGATGTAGGTCGGGGTGCCATTCTTTTATTAACTTTCTATACGCTTTTTTAATTTCTTCTTGAGATGCATCTCTTGGAACACCAAGTATGGCGTAGTAATCTTTACTCTGCCTTGGCACGGTTGTCACCTCTTGGTTTAACGGCTACTTGAACTTTCAAAGGTTTTATGACCTTGTTTCTGTATTTGTAACCATTCTCAAGAACCTTAAGTACCGTGTACTCTTCGTACTGGTCTGTTTCAACTCTTTCAACGGCTTCGTGTTCGAATGGATCGAAAGTTGGTTTTGGTTCGATTTTGAAAAAGCCCTCGTCGTTCAGAATTTTCCACAGTTTTTTGTATACCATTTCAACGGCTTTTTTCAAAGAATCAAAGGAACTTGAAGTTTGTGAATTCTCTAAGATCCTTTCAAAGTCGTCCAAAGCTGGTATAAGTTTTGAAAGCAGATATTCGTTGGCATTTTTGAGTATCTGTTCTCTATCTCGAAGAGAATCTTTTTTGAAATTTTCATACTCAGCAGTAAGCTCTTTAAGAGCTTTTAGCAATTTTTCATTTTCTTTTTGAAGCTCTTCAAGTTTTGCTTTCAAATCTTCACTGGTTTGATTGCTCATTTCACTTATTTGTTGACCGTTGATATACTCTTTTTCGTTCATTGCTCTATTCCCTCCTTTCTGATGGCAAGCGTGAAGTATTCTGTCAACCTGCTTGTTATGTATCTTAAGGATGAAAAGATTTCTTCGTATTTTACCACTTTTGAAGTTATCACCATGATTTTTCCTATGCTTCTGTCCTCTTTTTTGTATTCATCTATGAACAGTGCGAAATTCTCAAGACCTTGTAAGCCATGTTCTGATCCGATCAAGATTTGAGGTAAATCTTGGGTTTGATCCATAACCTTTTTTAAAGCTAGATCTTCCGAGAAAAACTGTGAAAGTTTTCTTATCTCTTGGATGTTGAAATCTTCGCTGTTTATAAGAGTATCAAGGCCTACTTTGATCAAGGAATTTCTAAGATCTTCCGAAAGAGATTTAACCAGATTTTCTGCTATCTCTATCATTTCTTCGTTGATGTTTTCTTCAAATCTTCTCTGTGGCATTTGTTCCAACGCGTATCCTACAAGCAATTTGTTTAGAAGTTTTTCAAAGTTTGCCACATCTATTTTCTCAAATGTTCTGAAAGGAATGAATTTCATGAATCCAAGTTCTGTTGTCACAGTCATTATATAATAGTGCCTTGTAACGGGCACGACGAAAACGCGTATGATTTTCAATTTGTCAATTTTTGGTTTTTCTAGTACAACGGCTCCTTGCGTGATCTTTGAGAGTGCCCTTGCTGCTCCTTCCAATATTTTCTCCATGTCTCCAAAACTCATAGGGTATGTTGAATGAATCGATGCAGATGGCTGATAGTATTCCTTCATCAATTTCAAAGTTTCTTCAACGTAGAATTTAAAGCCTTTGTCCGTTGGAATTCTTCCAGCGGAAGTATGAGGCTGGCGTAGATAACCTAAATATTCCAGCCTTCGAAGATCGTTTCTAACCGTCGCACCACTACATTGAATATCCGAGGTTTCAAGGATTCTCTCGGAGCTAACAGGTTTTTTCGTCAATATGTATTCACGAACGGCGCAGAAAAGAACCTTTCTTTGCCTTTCGTTTATCCTTGAATCCCGTTTCATTTTTTATCACTCTCACACCTTGAGTGCTAATTTTAGCCTACCACGTTTTGGCCAACTTGTCAAGTTGGTGCTGTAATGTTAAAATTGCTTTGAGGTGATGAAAATGCTTGTGCGAAACATTGTTGCAGCAATCGAAGGAATGGTTGTGAATGCTTCGCTGGATGGGGCTTTGGACAAGGAAGTTCTTGGTTTAACGAATCATTCTGCACAGGTTAAGCCAGGGTATGTGTTCATATGTCGCAAGGGTAGCAAGTTTGATTCGCACGAGCTGGTTCCCGAGGTGGCAAAGAGAGATCCTGCCTTGATCGTTATGGAAAAAGTTGTTCCTTGCAAAGTCCCACACGTGATTGTTCCAGACAGTAGATTAGCCGAAGCTTTAATTGCAGCTGAATTTTACAACCATCCTTACAAAAAGCTTTTGACGATCGGCGTAACTGGAACAAACGGTAAGACAACCTGTGTCCACTTGTTTCATCACGTTCTCAAACAGTTGGGCTTAAAGGGTAGCATGTTGGGAACGGTGGTTTACGACATTTTAGGTGAAAAACCTTTTCATGCCGACAACACAACGCCTGATGCGATTGTCACACTGTCTGCAATGGCCAAAACTGTACAAAGAAATGGTCAATACTTTGCGATGGAAGTTTCATCTCATGCTCTTGCGATGAAAAGGGTTGAAAGCATAAGATTTGATATAGCTGGCTTGACAAATATAACAAGGGATCATTTGGATTATCATCAAAACTTTGAAGATTACGTCAAAACCAAACTCCACATTTTTGATTTGCTTAAGGATGAAGGAATAGCTGTTATAAGCGATGAGTATCAACATTTGTTGAGCAAAAAGGTTAGGAAAGTTGTCTACGGTATATCGACTAAAAGTGATTATAAAATTTTGGACATGGATGTGGAAAAACACAAGACGAAGTTCAGATTTTCAACTAAATTTGGGATTTTCGACTGCGAGATCAATCAACCAGGGGTTCACTTTGCTTACAATGCTTCACTTGTGATGGCTGCCTTGATGGAAATAGGGTACGATCCAAAAGCGGTTGTTGAGGCAGTTAAAACTTTCCCAGGTGTCGAGGGAAGGTTTCAATACGTTCCAGAGGCAAGTTTGCTTGGAATAGAAGTAGTCGTAGATTTTGCACACAGTCCTGATGCACTTGAGAAAACTTTGATAACCGCAAGAAAGCTTTCTTCTGGAAGAGTGATAACGGTTTTTGGTGCAGGTGGGCAAGCAGATAAGGGTAAAAGACCTTTAATGGCAGAAGTGGTGTGCAAGTACTCGGACATAACGATCATCACAACTGACGATCCAAGAGGGGAAGATCCGGAGGAAATTCTGCGCCAAGTTGAAAAGGGAGTTATCCCAGGTTGTCCTTACCTTTTGATACCAGATAGGGCTGAAGCCATCGAAACTGCCTTAACAATTGCCAACCGAGGAGATATGGTAATAGTTGCAGGTAGAGGGCACGAGGAGTATCAAATTTTCAGCGAGGAAAAGAAAATACCCTTTAAAGATGCTGATGTGATAAGAGAACTTATAAAAAAAGTTGCAGGGAAGGGAAAAGATGTTGCTTGATTTGTTTGAAAACACAACTTTTGTAATTGACTCAAGAAAGGTTGTTCCAGGTTGTGTTTTTGTTGCGCTAAAAGGAGAAAAAACTGATGGTCATCTTTACGTGAGGGAAGCTCTTGAAAAAGGGGCAAAACTTGCTGTAGTGGAGAAGCAAGTTGATGCACCTAGCGACAAACTTGTTTTCGTGCCAAGTACTGTTGATTTTCTTGCTCAATTGGCTTCTTATAGGCTTTCAAAGCACAATCCTTTAGTTATAGGCATCACTGGATCTAACGGAAAAACCACAACCAAGGAAATTTTGTTCAAACTTTTGGAAAATTATGGTCCTTTTCGAAATGAAGGAAACTTGAATACCGAGATAGGCCTTCCTTTATCCATCATCAACGGTTATCTTGGGCAAAAAATAGTGATTTTGGAAATGGCTATGAACAAGGTGGGAGATATCGCAAAACTATGCCAAGTGGCTAGGCCAAGGATAGCAGTTTTGCTGAACGTTGGAAGTGCACACAGAGGGGTTGCAGGAGGAGATGAGGCAATTTTGAGAGGAAAACTTGAGATCGTTGAAAACATGGCGGTAGATGGAACAGCAGTTGTTTTGGATGACGAGCGAATTGTTTCAAGAATTAAGGGCAAAAACTGCGTTACCTTTGGTTATTTGAAGGGAGATTATCAACTGATTTCCTTTGAATACAAAAACTTAAAAACGATAACGGTTTATTCTGCCAAAGGAAAAATTTTAAAAGTTGAATTAAGCAATATTTGGAACACAGGTCAGCTTACAAACCTTGCGGCTGTTTTCGCCGTTTTGGATCTTTTGGGTTTGGAAGTTGATTTGAAAAAACTTGAAGAATTTGACTTTGTGCCTGGTCGATTCAAACTTGTTGAGTGCAAAGGTATTTACATTTTTGACGATTGTTACAACGCTAGCTTGGAGTCTTTCAAAGTTGCCGTTGATACCATCAAGAAAGTTGGTAAGAGGGCTTTTGCAGTTGTTGGTTCCATAAAGGAACAAGGGGAATTTTCAAATCAAACTCATCTTGAACTTGGAAAGATTTTGGAACAGCTTGACGGTGTGATCGTGTATACAAAAGAACCGGAGATAGAAGTGATGAAGTGCTCAAAGGAAATTTTGCGAACATCGATCGTTGATGAGATTGTTCAAAAGTTGAGTGATATTCTCAAGGCTGAAGATGCCGTGTTGTTCAAAGCATCCAGAGCAGTTGAAATGGAAAAGGTTTTGCAGAGATTTTTGGAGGTGTTGAAATGTTAAAAGTTTTGGTTTCCTTTATCGTTTCAGTGAGCTTGTATCCGTTTTTGATTAAAGCTTTCAAAAAATGGAAAATAGGGCAGTTCATAAGAGAGGAAGGGCCTGACCTGCACAACTACAAAGCAGGAACTCCAACCATGGGTGGGATATTGTTTGTAACTGTGGCAGTCGTGGGATGCTTGTTTTCGCGTTTGTACATAGATGCTTTAGCGTTGGCTATGTTTGGTTTTGTTGGATTTTTGGATGACTTTCTGAGCGTAAGAAGAAAAAAAGCCCTAGGCCTTAGAGCATGGCAAAAGTTTTCACTGCAGGTTGTTTTTGCAACTGTGCTTTATCTTTTGATCAAACCGGAAAGCTATGTCGCCATTTCAAAATTTGGAAAGATTGAACTTGGAGGCTTTTATCCTATTTTTGCCGTGCTTTTGATCAGCGGCTTTAGCAACGCCGTTAATTTAACCGATGGGCTCGATGGTTTGGCTGGAACAATCTATTTAATAACCGCTGTTTTTTATTGGATATCTTTGAAAGGAAAAGTGGATTCATTGCTTTACAGCCTGGTCGCGGTTATGGCTTTTTTGTTTTACAACGTAAAACCTGCGAAAATTTTCATGGGGGATACAGGTGCACTTGCGTTGGGAGGATTGCTTGGAACAATTGCAGTGCGCACCAAATCCGAAATGTTTTTGATAGCTTTATCTCCTATTTTTCTTGTCGAAGTGATAAGCGTCATAATGCAGGTTACCAGTTTTAAACTGTTTAAACGCAGAATTTTCAAAATGTCCCCGTTGCACCATCATTTTGAACTTTTGGGTTGGAAAGAAGAAAGGGTTGTACAGATTTTCGCACTTGTAAACATTCTCTTTGCAACAGTTGTTTTGGCGGAGGTATATGGAATTTGAGTTTAAAAATCAAGTGTTTCTTTTCACTCGTATGTTTTTTGTTCTGCACCTGTATTTTGCTAGCATCCTTTACTTACAAAGTTCAAAGCATTCCAACAGGATACATGAGGATATCCTTCAACGATGGAATTATATGTTTGGTGCGCTCTAAACCAGCATCTGTTTTGGTTTTTGATCAAAGCGGCCAATTTTTGAGTGAGATAACCTTTAACTTATCTTACCCAGTTTCTGCTGTTCACGTGGCTGGGATGATATACGTTTCCGATTATTATCGTTCCAGCGTTATGGTTTACACAATTTTTGGGGCATTTTTGAAAAGAATCGAAGTTGGAAAGTATCCAACCATGGTAAAAGTTTTTCGGGAAAATGTCTACGTTGTATGCTCTGGTGATAGCACCGTGTACAGGATAAACATTTGGAAAAATGTGGTGGAAGAAAAGCTAACATTTGATAGTCCAACTTTGTATTTTGAACCTTTTCAAGACGAGGTAGTTTACCTGTACTATTACGACACCGGCAAAACTTTGGAAATCAGGCAAGGTTTGAGAAGGAAAGTTGTAAACCTTCAAAATTTGAAAAATCCTGTCAAATATTACCGCGGGGACGAGGGAGAGTATCTTTTGGGATACACCGATGGTATTTTGGTTAAGCTGAACGAAGGAAAGGAAGTATGGAGGGTTAATTTACCGGATTTTGCACGCGATTTTGTGGTTTTAAATGATTCTTTGGTCGTAACCAGTTTGTTTGAGCCGGTTTTAAGTTTTGTTTCCACAAGGGACGGAAAACTGATCAAACAGATTAAATTACCAAACCCAACACATAAAATTTTGTCGGTGGCTGATAAGCTGGTTACACTTAATCATTTACCTGGAGAAGTTTACATCGTAGATCCAACAACTGGAAATTTTGAAACGATAAAAGTTGGAGAATACGCAATCGAAATGGTCAAGATCAACGATCAAACTTTTGTCGTTCTTTGCTGTGACAGTGGAGAGTTGTTCTTTTTCGTCAAATCCTGAGGGAAAATTCCCTCAGGATTTGGAAAGTATGTAATCTACCACATCTTTTACCGTTGTTATTTTGTCCAAATCTGAGTCGTCGATTTTAACACCAAAGTTTTCTTCAACAGCCATCACAAGGTCGACCAAATCCAAAGAATCTGCGTTTAGATCATCGATGAGTTTGCTTGTTTCTTTCACTTCGGATTCTGAAATACCAAGTTTTTCGGCAATGATTTTGGTCACTTTTTCAAGCACTTCTTGTCTGCTCATTTTTTTCCCTCCCAGTGCATAGTTGTTTCGCAGCTATTATACAAACCCTTTGAAGATTAGTCAAACAAATCTTAATTTTTGAAAGTAATTTTTAGTGGTCAAACTGAAAGACTTATAAAAATTCTTATCTAAAGGCGGTTTGTGAGTAGATGATTTGTAAAAAAAAATTGTCGTTTAAACCTCAAAAAAGCTTTTCTTCTATCATTTTTCTAAGGGATATGGCATTTTTGACCGCTTTGCCACGATAACAGTTGTTGAAGAAGGCGAAAACATCAGAAGTTTCCTTGCTTGCAGTTAATATGTCTTGGGCAAATTTTGAAAGTTCTGTTTCGTTGTAGTCGTAGTTGTACCTTTCTCCTTCTGGGGCTTCAAACCATTGCTCGTTTCTGCCGTGAAACCTAAAGTAAGCAATCTTCGTCGTCCAAGCTGGCTTGTAAGGGAAAAGAGCTCTTATCTGAGGTTCGTCAACGACAACGTAAGTTAATTCATATTTTTTCAAAAAGTCAAAGGTAACTTCGTTGTCCCAGGAGTTATGCCTGAACTCAACTGCCAATGGTTCTTTTATCATCTGTCTGAGGCTTGCAAGGTAATCCATGTTTTGCTCGCTGAATTTGAAACTATATGGAAATTGCGCTAAAAAAGCTTTTAATCTTCCTTCTTCCAACATCGGTTGTAAAGCTTGAAAGGTATTTTTTAGATCATCAACTGGAATTTTTTGATTTTTCCAACCTTCGTGTGTAACCGAAGCAGGTAATTTAACGGCGAAGACAAAATCTGGGGGAGTTCGTCTGAGCATTGAAACGGTTGTTTTATAACTTGGGAGTCTGTAATAGGTGTAGTTGATTTCTACCGCTTTAAAGCCAAGTACTGCGTAATAATAAGAAAGCATTTCAGAACCTTTTATGTTTTGGGGATAAACCGTTCCGATCCAATCTTCGAAATGATAACCACTGGTTCCTATGTAAATCAAATTCCATCACCAAAGTTTATGTTATCATCAATTCGGTGATCGGTGATGGTGAAAGTGGGAGCTCATATGCCAATCGCTTTAGGTTTTGAAAAGGTACCGAAGTTGACAGTTGAAGTTGGAGGAAATGCCTTTCAAATTTTTCCCCACAGTCCAAGAACTTGGACTGCAAAAATTCCTGACAAGAAAGTTTGCAATCAATTCAAAGCCGAGATGGAAAAATATGGTATATCCTTCGATGCGGCTTTTTGCCATACCGGTTATCTGATAAACCTTGCAAGCCCAAGGGAAGATGTGTGGAAAAAATCCGTTGAATTGTTCATACTCGAAGGGAAAATATGTCAAGCTTTGGGGATAAAGTATCTCAACGTTCATCCTGGAAGCCATCTTGGTTTTGGAATAGAAGTTGGCATTGACAACATCGTTAAAGCTTTGGATTTGTTCCTTCAACAGGTGAAGGATGTTTTTGTGCTTCTTGAAAACACATCACCAAAAGGTGGAAACATTGGATACAACTTTTCACAGATGAAATCGATTTTAAGCAAAGTATCAGATCCTTCGAGAATAATGCTCACTTACGATACGTGTCATGGTTTTGATTCAGGTTACGACATAACGAACAAAGACGGGGTAAGAAAACTCTTAGACGAGATAGATAAAGAAGTAGGTTTTTGGCGCGTGAAGATGATTCATTTGAACGATTCAAAGGCACCACTTGGAAAACCAATGGATCGGCATGAAAACATAGGAAAAGGCACCATAGGAATTGATGGATTCAAATGTTTCTTGAGCTTTGAGGAAATTAGGGCAATTCCGCTTATCCTTGAAACTCCACAGGAAGAAGATATGTACCGCAAAGAGATAGCTTTGATCAAATCTTTGGTTGGAGAGATGCAAGCTTGATAGACGGTTTTGTACTTAGAAAAGTAACCGATGAACTTCAAAGCTTGAGATCAGAGCGACTTAGGCAAATTTATCAGTATGAGAAATTTGTTTTATACCTTTACTTTGAAAGTTCGGTTGTTAGAATCTGTTTGCAACCGTTGCTGCAACATGTTTGTTTAACGCAGAAAGAAGACTTTTCAGATCATCATCCTTCGAATTTCGTGATGCTTCTTCGCTCAAGGTTGAGAAATGGGAAACTCATCGAAATTGACCAGCACGAGCTTGACAGGATATTGTTTTTCACGATCGACAAAATAGACGAAGTAGGCCAAAGGCACGAGTACAAACTTTACGTTGAACTTTTTGGTACGCACAGCAATCTTGTTCTTGTGGAAGATGGCATTGTGATCGACTGTTTTAGGGAAGTGAAAAGCACTGCAAGACAAGTTGTCAAAGGTGAGCCTTATACGCTTCCGACTAGAAGTTTAAATCCACTGAAAATTGATTATGCGGATTTTCAGTTGAGTTCTTTCGAAAAGGTCTCTAAGTACATTCAAAGCACTTTTTACGGTTTTTCAAAGATACTTGTCAACGAAATTTTGCATCGAGCAGGAGTAAGTGATCTTCCAATTTCTGCACTTTCAGAAAAGGAGAAAGCCTTGTTGAAACACGCTTTCTTTTCCATAATCGACGACTTCTATAAATCTCAAGTTTGCGTTTACTCGTTGGAAGAAAAGTTTATACTTTCCTGCATACCTTTGACCATGCCTTTTGCAAGAAAATTGAAATGTTTCGAAAGCCCTTCAGCTGCTGTTGATGGACTTTACCAAATAGAATCAAAAAGGCAAAAGGCAAAGAAACTTTCTGAAGAACTCAGAAAAGCCGTTGAGGATATGATTCAAAAGGAGGAGAAATTGATCGAATCAGTTGAGAATGAGATTAAAGAGTGTGAAAAGATGAATGAATACTTCAAATTTGGAGAATTGTTGAAATATGCATCCGAATCGGATAGACAAGGCGATCAGGCGCTTGTTTTTGATTGGTACACTGGTCAAAAGGTTTGTATTCCTCTTGTTAAAGGTAAATCAGTTAAGGAAAGCTCGCAGCATTACTTTGAGTTGTATAAGAAAATGAAGGAAAAATTACCTGTACTTAAGGCAAAATTAGATCGAGCGAAGTCAAGATTAGATTACCTAAAAAATTTGAAAAAACAAATAGAATCGAGCGAAGATTTAGAAGTACTTGAAGGTATAAAAGAAGAGCTTTTTCCGCAGAAAAAAAGAAGTGATCAACGCGCTGAGGATAAACCTGGATTTAGAATTTTCCAATATGAAGGATTCACGATAGTGGTTGGCAGAAACAACAAGCAGAACGATGAGCTGGTTAGAAAATCCAGCAGCAAAGATATATGGTTGCATGCTCAAGGAATCCCTGGAGCACATGTGGTGATAAAGGTACAAGACAAAGTTCCTCCAGAATCTGTGATACGTTTTGCCGCTGGTCTTGCAGCTTATTATTCCAACGCTCGTTATTCCAGCAATGTTCCTGTCGATTACACTGAAGTAAAAAACGTTTACAAACCAAAAGGATTTCCACCGGGTAAAGTTTTGTACACGAATTTCAGCACAGTGTTTGTAGATCCGCTGAGCGTTGAACAGTTTGTTCAAAAGGCAGATTAACACGGAGTGACTTCTTCCTATTCCTTAAAAGGAATAGGCTTCCTGCTTCATCGCATTTTCCTGCTCCACAGGCTTTACTTCGGGCTGGTCCGACCCTAGGGCTTGATTCAGCTTCAAGCCAAAACAACTATGCCAAACAATTGCAGTTTAAAATCAATCCATTCATCACAATCCCTTGAAAGGGATGTGCTTTCTGGCTAAATTTCTGTAATTTTATAGAAAAATCCAAAAAATTTAAGCCTTTTGAGACAAATTACACCCGAAATTTCTCCAAATTGTTTGTTTAATCTCCCTCAATCACTTATTTACTTTGATTTACAACCACTCCACATTGTGATAAAATATTTTGTAAACCTTGTATAAAGGAGGCGTCAAAAAATGACGCGAAAAGAGATTCTCGATTTTTTATCATCCCAGCCGTCCATCCAATCTGCGAAAGCCTTTGCAAAAAAGCTCGGATTGAAAGTGAAAAAGCGCATGAAAAAACAAGAAGTTTACAAGATGCTTTATCAATACGCTGATTCCCTGAAGGAAGAAGAAAAACCAGATTTCTCGCAACCTGTTCAGCAAGAAGGTGTTCAAGATATTCCAACCTCTTATGGTTCAGATCGACTCGTTTTGCTCGCAGTTAATCCATATTTGGTCCATGTGTTTTGGGATCTATCTTTTTCCACGTACGAGAAACTTGCAAAAACAGGAAACGTTGTACTTAGACTTTACGATGTAACGTTCATTATTTTTGATGGAACAAATGCTCACAGAATTTTTGAAGCGGGAGTTCACCTAGACATGTGCAAAAACTATTATTTCAAAGTTCCAATGGCAAATGCCGATTATTTAGCGGAATTGGGTTATAAAAAAGATAATGGGGAATTTATCCCTGTACTTCGGTCAAACATATGTAGAACTCCATCCGCTTTTCCATCTTCTTCAGATAGACAAAGGTGGTATGTACGAGGAAAACCACAGATTGTAACGATTGGTGAGGTTTTGATCAAACCAGTTGAGAAAATAAGCGCTGTTGGAGGATCTTTTGAAGAGACTCTTTCAGGGAGGAGATAAAAGATGAAAGGATATTTTTGCCTAGTTTTACACACTCATCTTCCATACGTTCATCATCCTGAGTACGAAGAGTTTCTTGAAGAAAGGTGGTTTTTCGAAGCAATTAATGAAACTTACATACCTCTTTTGATGGTTTTTGATCGATTGGCTGAAAAGAAAATACCATTCAAAATCACCGTTTCATTGACTCCTCCTTTACTTGAAATGATGAGTGAGAAAAATCTTTCAGAAAAATTTGTCAAGCATACAAAGAAATTGATCGAACTTTGTGAGAAAGAACTGAATTATGTGAAGAGTTCAGAAGAGAAACAATTGGCGATGTTCTACAAAAAGAGGTTTGAAGATAACCTTCAGTACTATGAGTCTCTCTCTGAAAATCTAATCGAGGGTTTTAAAAAACATGCCACAGCTGGAAATTTGGAGCTTATAACTTGTAACGCAACGCACGCTTATCTTCCATTACTGCAGCACGACAAAAGATCTGTTGAAATTCAAGTGAAAGTTGGAGTGGAGGCTTTTAAACAAAGAGTTGGATACAACCCGAGGGGTATATGGCTTGCAGAATGTGGATATTATCCAGGCTTAGATGAAATCCTATCAAAATACGGTTTGAAATTTTTCTTCGTTGATTCACACGCCTTTTGGTATGCCGATGAAAAACCAAAGTTTGGGGTTTACAGACCCATTATGACATCATTTGGAATTTTTGCGCTTGCCAGGGATCCAGAATCCAGCGAGCAGGTTTGGAGCGCAACCTTGGGATATCCAGGTGATGGAAGGTACAGGGAATTTTACAGAGACATCGGTTATGATAGAGAGTATGAATACATAAAACCCTAC
Organism: Pseudothermotoga thermarum DSM 5069; assembly: GCF_000217815.1. Classification (NCBI taxonomy): domain Bacteria; kingdom Thermotogati; phylum Thermotogota; class Thermotogae; order Thermotogales; family Thermotogaceae; genus Pseudothermotoga; species Pseudothermotoga thermarum. The sequence goes on from NC_015707.1 coordinate 1,847,324, forward strand.
ATAGACCCATCTGGAGTCAGGGTCAACACTGGAATAAAGTATCACAAAATAACATCAAGGGAAACTCCTCTTGATAAAAAAGAATTTTACAACCGTTTCGAGGCTCTTAAAGCAGCTGAAGAACATGCAGAAGATTTCTTAAAAAAGAAAATTCATCAAGTCGAAAGACTTTTCAACATCTTTGGCGAACCACCGTTGATTGTAGCACCTTTCGATACAGAACTTTTTGGACATTGGTGGTTTGAAGGTCCAGAGTTCATAGAAGCTTTTTTCACAAAAATGGCAGAAACCCGCGTTTTAAAACCGCTTACAGCTTTGGAAGCAATTGAAAAATATGATTCTTATCAAATTTTAACTCCCGCTGAATCTTCCTGGGGCAACGGTGGTTATCACGAAACTTGGTTGAACGGAAAAAACGATTGGATTCAATTGCATATAAAAGAACTTTCTGAAAGGCTTTACAAGCACATTGATAATTTTAGGAATGAAACAGATCCCTTGAAATTTAGACTTCTCAACCAAATGCTAAGAGAAGTCCTTCTACTTCAATCCAGTGATTGGCCTTTCTTGATCACAACCGGTACAGCTGAGGAATATGCGGTTAACAGAATCAAAACACATGTGAAAAGATTTTTAGATTTGGAAAAGCAGCTTTTGGAGGATAATATAGATGAAGCGTATTTAACAAAGGTTGAGTCCATTGATTCAATCTTTCCTTGGTTGGATTTTAGAATTCATAGTTAAAAGAAAGGAGGATTAAAGGTGCCAGCAAAATATTTCGAAGTCAGATGGCATTCAAGGGCTGGACAAGGCGCCAAAAGTGCTGCTCAACTTTTAGCCGAAGCAGTCCTTGATATGGGAAAGTACGCGCAAGCTTTTCCAGAGTATGGTGCAGAAAGATCTGGTGCACCCATGAGAGCTTTCAACAGAATCAGTGACGAAAAAATCACAGTACATTCTGCAGTTGAAAATCCGGATGTCGTCGTGGTAATCGATGATACCTTGCTCTCACCTGCTGTTGTTGTGGGTTTGAAAAAAGAAGGCGTTTTGATAGTCAACACCGCACATCCTATAGAATTTGTGAGAAAGAAAACAGGTTTTGAAGGGAAAATATGCATTGTGAGAGCAACTGATATTGCGTTAGAAGAACTCAAAAGGGGTATTCCAAATACGGTGATGCTCGGAACTATCGCTAGAGTTACTGGGCTTATAACCCTAGAAACAGCAGCCCAGAGGATAAGAGAGATGTTCGAAAGAAAATTACCCGAAGAAATGATTCAAGCAAACTTGAGAGCACTGAAGCGAGGTTACGAGGAGGTGACTTGCAGTGGCTGAACTTAAGGGGTGGAAGGAACTGCCAATAGCTGGTCTAGTCATAGAACCTGGCACAGCTAGAAAATATAAAACTGGTGATTGGAGAGTCAAAAGACCTGTTTATGATAGATCAAAATGTATCGATTGCATGATGTGCTGGTTCTATTGTCCAGATCAAGCGATAATCCAAGAGAATGCTGTGATGAAGGGAATAAATTATTTCTATTGCAAAGGTTGTGGAGTTTGTGCAAACGTTTGCCCAAAGAAAGCTATCGAGATGAGACCAGAGACAGAGTTTATAACCAAGGAGGAATGAGAAATGGCTAAGAAAATGATTCAAGCAATAACTGGTGCGGAAGCAGCTGCTTATGCAATGAAGCAAATAGAACCTGATGTTGTTGCAGCTTATCCGATAACTCCTCAAACACCTATCGTTGAATATTACGCAAAATTCGTTGCCGATGGTCTTGTGAAAACTGAGATGATTCCTGTTGAAAGTGAGCATAGTGCCATGAGTGCTGTTGTTGGAGCAGCTGCGGCTGGTGCAAGGGCGATGACTGCCACCAGTGCTGTTGGTTTGGCTTTGATGCACGAAATTGTTTACATAGCTGCTTCCATGCGGTTGCCAGTCGTCATGCACGTTGTCAACCGCGCTTTGAGTGCCCCGCTAAACATTCACTGCGATCACAGCGATGCTATGGCAGAAAGAGATTCTGGATGGATACAGCTTTATTGTGAAAATGCGCAAGAAGTCTACGATTTGACGATTTTAGCCGTTAGACTTGCGGAGCATGAAGACGTTAGGCTTCCCGTGATGGTCAACCAGGATGGATTTATAATCTCGCACGGTGTTGAACCTGTGGAACTTTTGCCAGACGAAGTTGTGAAAGCCTTCGTTGGTGAATTGAAACCTTTGTATCCACTTCTTGACACTGATCATCCCGTCACCTACGGTTCTCTTGATCTTTACGATTACTACTTTGAGCACAAAAGGCAGCAAATAGAAGCTATGAAAAATGTGCTTAAAGTTTTCCCACAAGTTGCGGAAGAGTTTTACAAAATATCTGGTAGAAAGTACAACTTTGTTGAGCCATACAAAATGGAAGATGCTCAGTATGTGATGGTGGCTTTGGGTTCAACGAATGGTACGATCAAGTATGTGGTCGATGAGCTCAGAGAAAAAGGACACAAAGTTGGGCTTTTGAAGATATGGATGTTCAGACCGTTCCCGAAGGCGGAAATACAAAGATGGCTTACTGGAAGAAAAGCAGTTGTTGTTCTTGATAGGTCAGTTTCTTTTGGAGCTGAAGCACCGTTGTACGAAGCGATAAAATCTGCGCTTTACGAAGCTGCTTCTAGACCTTTGCTTGGTTCATTCGTTTACGGCTTGGGTGGAAGGGATATCAACCCAGATTTGATCAGATATGCATTCGAGAAAGCCATGAAACACGAACTGGTTGCAGATCAGGAAATGTACCTTGGCCTAAGAGAATAGGAGGTGCTTTGAATGCCACTGCCAATAAAAAAGCTTGCGGAAGTTTTTACGAATAAGGAGATTGGTATAACTCAAGGACACAGAATGTGCCCTGGTTGTGCGGCTCCAATGGTAGTAAAGATGGTTCTTATGACCGCAAAAGCTTTGGGCTATGAACCTGTTGTAGGACTTGCCACTGGTTGTCTTGAGGTTTCCACGACAGTCTTCCCATACACCGCGTGGTCTGTACCTTACATTCACAACGCTTTTGAAAATGTTGCAGCAACTATAAGCGGTGTGGAAACGGCTTATCGGGCTTTGAAAAAAGCTGGTAAGATTCCTGCAGACAAAAAATACGCCTTCTTTGCTTTTGCAGGTGATGGTGGAACGTATGACATAGGCTTGCAATCCCTGTCAGGTGCTTTGGAAAGAGGACACAAGTTCATATACGTGCTTTACGACAACGAAGGTTACATGAACACAGGAAACCAAAGATCTGGTTCAACACCTCCTGGTGCAGATACGACCACCGCACCGGTTGGAAAACAAATTCCAGGTAAGCTTCAGCTTAAGAAAAACATCGTTGAAATAGTAGCAGGTCACGAAAATGTCTATGCCGCGACGGCTGTGCCTGCAGAACCAATGGATCTCATGAGCAAAGTTGAAAAGGCGTTGGCGTTTGATGGTCCTGCTTTCCTTGCGATTTTAAGCCCATGTGTGAGATTTTGGAGGATGGATGAAAGCAAATCCGTTGATATAACAAAACTTGCGGTTGAAACGAAGTATTGGCCTTTGTACGAAGTTGAAAGAGGTGTGTATAGAATCACGAGAAAACCAAGCTCTTTCAAGCCTGTTTCAGAGTTCGTAAAGATGCAGGGAAGATTTAGACTTGTCTTAGAAAGACCGGATGCAGATCAAATCATTAAGCAACTTCAAGATTACGTTGACAGAAGATGGGAGAGATTGCTTGCACTTGAGCAGGCAACCAAGGACAAGCCCATACGCTGATTTTTCAGCGGAGGTGAAAAATTGAAGGCTTTGATTTTAATTGACATTCAAAATGATTTTGTAAAACCAGGTGGAGCTTTGTATTTTGCGGGCGCGGAACGGGTTATCGCGCCCGCTTTGTCTCATCTTGAAGAGCATTTGAAAGCTGGCAGTTTAATCATAACGACCCAAGATTGGCATGAGCCTGATGACGATGAATTTAAGCTCTGGCCTCCTCATTGTGTGAGAGACACCGAGGGAGCGGAGTTGGTTGAGCAGATTAAGGAAAAGCTCGCAGGTTATTCAAAGCATATTTCAATAAAAAAGAACCGTTACAGTGCTTTTTACGGTACAGATCTTGAGCAAAAGCTGAAGGAGTTTGGGATAACAGAAGTTGACGTCTGTGGCGTCGTGACGCATATTTGTGTTTTGTTCACAGTTGAGGAATTAAGAAACAGAGGTTTGAAAGTTAAAGTTTTCAAAGACTCGGTTGCTTCGTATGATCATCAGCTACATGAGTTTGCTTTGAGAATGATGCGCGAAATCCTTGGTGCTGAGGTGGTTTAGTATGAGAAAGAAAAGACTTCATCCAAAGGTTTTTAAAGTTCCGATCGACAGGATAAGAAATGGATATTACTCTGACATATACTTTTTGAGGTACGTGGAAGTTTTAAAGAAAGACAACAGACATCCAAGAGTTTTGTACCAATTCTTCCCAAGACGCGATTGTGTGGTTGCAGGGATAGATGAAGCTTTGGCAATATTGAGATTTGCCACCGGTTATTACAAAGATGAGGAAAAGGCAAAGGAATTGTTTCAAGAAATACAAAGACTTGATATTGCCTTGCAAGAAGCCGCAATAGAGATGCAGAAGGACCTTGTGGTTGAATACACTCGGAAAAAATGGGATTTACGGATGAAGTTGAACGAACTTTGGGTTGATAAATGGGACGAAATAGAAGTTAAAGCCTTGTACGATGGCGATGAAGCCAAAGAGTGGGAACCAATAATGGTTATAGAGGGTGACCCAACTTACTTCGGATATTTGGAAACCGTTTTGCTTGGTGTTATAGCCCGAGCGACCAGCACGGCAACAGCTGTCAAAAGCGTCGTTAAAGCCGCGAATGGGAAACCTGTGCTTTATTTTAGTGCAAGATTTGATCATTACTGGGTTCAAGCCACCGATGGATATGCAGCGCTTTGTGCTGGAGCTTTTGGTGTTTCAACGGATGCCAACGCAGATTATTGGGGAGTAGAGTCAATGGGAACTATGCCACATGCTTTGATAGCTGCATATGAAGGTAGCACTGAAGCTGCAGCAATAGCATTCGATAAGCATATGCCAGAAAATGTTAAGCGTATAATATTGGTGGATTGGGAAAACGATGTCATAGGAACAACCTTTAAGGTGATCAAGAGCTTTTACGAAAAACAAATGGGAAAGCCATTCATACTCGGTGTAACAGATCCTTCCCCAATTATTGGTGAAGGAAAAGGTAAAATATGGGGTGTAAGGTTTGATACCGCCGGCAATATGCGAGATGTTTCAGTGGTACCAAGGGATGAATCTTCACTTGGTGTTTGCCCAGAGCTTGTTTGGAAGGCAAGACAAGAATTTGATAAAGTTGGTTTGAAAGATCTGAAAATAGTTGTATCTGGAGGATTCGATGCCGAGAAGATAGCTTTGTTTGAGAAACTCAAAGTTCCAGCAGATGTTTATGCAGTCGGTTCGAAACTACTTAGGTTGAAGGTTGACATAACTGCCGATGTTGTTGAAGTTAATGGCAAACCTTGCGCAAAAGCTGGAAGGCAAAAACTTGATCATTCCAGACTTGAACCTGTTAGCAAACGTTATTGGGAGGAGGTGTGAGAAATGGAAAAGGGAACATGGGTTGTCAAAAAGGGTTTGGCGGAGATGTTGAAAGGTGGAGTCATAATGGACGTAACATCAGCTGAACAGGCAAAGATAGCCGAAGAAGCAGGAGCGGTGGCGGTGATGGCGCTTGAAAAGGTTCCTGCTGACATAAGAAAGGCTGGTGGAGTAGCCAGGATGGCAAGCATTAAGAAGATAAAAGAGATCATGGAAGCTGTCTCAATACCGGTGATGGCAAAGGTCAGAATAGGACATATAGCAGAGGCAAAAATACTGGAAGCTTTGGGAATCGATTTCATTGATGAATCTGAAGTTTTAACGCCAGCCGACGACAGATATCACATAAACAAACATGAGTTCAAAGTACCTTTCGTTTGCGGAGCACGCGACTTAGGAGAAGCTCTTAGAAGGATCGCTGAAGGAGCTGCCATGATTAGAACGAAAGGTGAAGCAGGCACCGGTAACGTCGTGGAAGCAGTTAGACACATGAGAAGAATGATGGAAGAAATTCGTAGAGTCACGACGATGAACGACGAGGAATTGGTAACGTACGCCAAGGAAATAGGAGCTCCAGTGGAGTTGGTCAGGGAAGTGAAAAGGCTTGGAAGGCTTCCTGTAGTCAACTTTGCGGCTGGTGGAATCGCAACTCCGGCTGATGCGGCTTTGATGATGATGCTTGGAGCAGATGGCGTTTTTGTTGGTTCGGGTATTTTCAAATCAAAAGATCCCGCAAAAATGGCTAGGGCAATAGTTTTGGCGGTAACTTATTGGAACGATCCTGAGATGCTTTTGAAAGTTTCGGAAGATATAGGTGAACCGATGCCCGGATTGGACGTTAAAGAGCTTGAAGTTAGGATGCAGGAGAGAGGGTGGTAAAAGTTGATCGTAGGAGTTTTGGGAATGCAAGGAGCTTTCAGAGAACACATTGTTGCCGTTCAAAAACTTGGAGTGGAGGCTATAGTTGTAAAGACCATAGAGGATCTCAACCGCGTTCACGGTTTGATCATACCAGGTGGTGAATCCACAACCATTGGAAAGCTTGCGAGATTAACCGGCTTGGCAGATAGAATAATAGAACGTGCCAACGAAGGTATGCCGATATTTGGAACCTGTGCGGGTATGATACTTCTTGCTAAAAATCTTCTTAACTATCCGGATCAGTATACCTTTAAGTTGATGGACATCACGGTAGAACGCAACGCCTATGGAAGGCAGGTTGAAAGTTTTGAAGTTGATCTGTACGTACCAATTTTCAACAAAAAAATCCGCGCCATTTTCATACGTGCTCCAAAAGTGGTAAAAGTTGGAGAAAACGTCAAAGTTTTGGCAGAACATGAACAAACACCTGTTTTGGTTCAAGAGAATAACCTTCTGGCTAGCTCTTTTCATCCTGAGTTAAGTGATGATTTGACGGTTCACAAATACTTTTTGGAAATGGTGGAAAAATACTATGGTAGTCTACGTAAAGCTGTCTGAGAGTGAAACAAAAAGGAAAATACTTCAAGCCATTTCTTTGTGCAACGCGGTTGCCACCGTTGATGAAAACATAGCCGATATTTGCATATCGGATTCGTTGCATCTTTTACTTGAAACGGTTATTGTTTCTGAACAACCACCGAAATCTTTTGAAAACGTTGTGGATGTGATTTTGCCAGACCAACCAATCGAGTATTACATCATGAAAATGAGAATGATTCAATGTTATGTCTACTCGGGATGCAGTGTGTCTGGCATGCTGGAAGAGGAAATTTACAAAGCAAGAAGACACAACATACCTTTGTCCGCGGTCTTTGTGCAAATACTTTCCGATTCAACTTTGGCAACGCAAACAGTCTACGTTTATGCAAAAAAGCTGTCTAGAATCTCAGACAAAGTGGTTGTACTTCAACCAAGTACAATCTTGGTTTTGTTGCCCTACACATCGGTGGATGGTGCAAAAGTTTTTGCAACAAGGCTTTTAAGGCAAATTGAAAGAGCAAAAATTAGAGGTTTAACTACATTTCCAGATGTGGTTCTTTCTGTGTGCCAGATTGACGATCAAATGAGCAGCTATGAAGATTTGATCCTCAAGTTTGAAGATGCGGTGAAAAAAGCATTTCAAAGTGGAAGGAAGATAATCCTAGCTTGATGAAAAGGGGGCTTTGCGCCCCCTTTTGTCACAGGCTCAATTCCTTGAGTATCCTTTCTACGAGTTCTTTTCCTACTCTTTGCTGAGCTTCTATAGTTGATGCACCGATATGTGGAGTTGCAACAATGTTTGGAAGCGATAGAAGTTTTTTTCTCAGTTCATCCTGTGGTGGTTCTACTTCGAACACATCCAAAGCCGCTGCGTAAACTTTTCTTGAAACTAAGGCTTGATAGAGCGCTTCCTCGTCTATAACGCCACCTCGTGAAGTATTCACAATGATTACACCGTCTTTCATTTTCTCTATTACTTCTTTGTTTATCAAGTGTTTTGTTTCCTCTGTCAGCGGAACATGGAGTGTTATAAAATCAGCAGTTCTTAAAAGTTCATCCAATGTGACCATTTTTGCTATTTCATGTTTTGTTACATATGGATCGTACGCAACGATGTTCATACCAAATGCAGCCGCTCTTTTTGCCACCTCGGTACCTATCGTTCCAAGCCCGATTATTCCAAGTGTTTTACCAAAAAGTTCCACTCCCTCAAGTTCCTTTTTTGTCCAAAGTCCTGATTTTAGATCAATCGTACCCCTTGCTATGTGACGAGCAGCGCTTATCATTAGTCCTATCGTTAATTCTGCAACCGAAATTGCACTTGCACCAGGGGTGTTTAAAACCTTTATTCCTCTTTCTTTGGCCGCGTTCACATCGATGTTGTCCAATCCAACTCCAGCCCTGCCTATTATTTTAAGTTTTGATCCTTTTTCTATAATGTCTCTGGTGACTTTTGTTGCGCTTCTGACTATTAAAACCTCAACCTCAGGGATGATTTCAAGGAGTTTGCTCTTGTCCAAATGTTCGCTGGTGACGTTTAGCTGTGGTTTTGACGTGAGTAAACTCAAAGCTTCTTGATCAAGTGGATCGTTTATGTGAACTCTTATCATCCAGCCACCCCCTCGCGGTTGAAAACCTCCATGGCTGCAGCCACGCCTTTTCCGAAGGTTACCGGATACCCAAGTTCGTGCAACGTGAATTCCAACGCGCTGATAGCAGTTATTGTATCAAAGATGGAAACGTATCCAAGATGGGCTATTCTGAATATCTTGTTTGCAAGATGTTCTTGCCCACCTGCTATCGTCACGCCGTATTTGTCCCTCATAATTTTGGTAACTTTTTTCGGATCAATGCCTTGTGGCGCAGTTACAGCTGTGACCACGTTTCCTGGTCTTTTTGAGAACAACTCTAACCCTAATGCCTTAACAGCACTTCTTGTCGCCTCTCCAAGGATTCTATGTCTGTTCCAAATGTTTTCGATTCCCTCTTCCTTTATCATCTTTATGCTTTGATTGAGCATGTAGATCATGTTGACGGCCGGTGTCCATGGGTTGTCGGGATAGTTTTCATCGTAATACCTCAGATCGAAGTAGTATTTTGGACACTTATTTTTCAAAACAACTTCCCAAGCTTTTTTGTTCAAAACTATGAAAGCAAGTCCTGGCGGCATCATGACGCCTTTTTGAGAACCACTTACCACAACGTCAACGCCCCATTCGTCCATTTTCAAAGGTTCGGCAACCAAGCTGCTCACCGCGTCGGTTACCAATATCTTGTCCGTATCCTTTGTTAGCTTTGCTATAGCTTCAAGGTCAATCACTGTTCCAGTTGATGTTTCGCTGTGGGTTGTGAAGATCACCTTTGCATCCGGATGCTCTTTCAAAGCTTTTTCAATTTGTTCGGGTGTAACTGCTTCTCCCCATTCCAAAGCTATTTCCACCACGTTTATTCCGTATGCTTGACAGATTTCTTTCCATCTTTCCCCAAATTTACCCGATACAACAACTATTGCCTTTTCTCCTGGATTCACCAAATTTGTAACGGCCGCTTCCATAGCTCCTGTCCCGGAAGACACAAAAACATACACTCTGTTCGAAGTTTGGAAAAGGTATTTTGCTTCTTCCAGCGTTTGTTCTATGATTTTGAGAAATTGAGGTGTTCTGTGGTGTATAGTCTCTTTGGCACCTGCAAGCAAAACCTCTGGTGGGACAGGAGTAGGTCCTGGAGCCATTATAAAGTTTTTTCTTAGCATAACAAAACCCTCCCTTGATCTTTGTATGAAAAGAATTACCATTCTTGAATTAAGTCTACCATCTTTGGTAAAAAATTCACAAGTGATTTTATTGCCATATTGTTACCGGAAAGTCTGAAAAAACGCTTGATATAATTTTATATAATCTTACGGACCTGTCAACTTAAGAAGGAAAACTGCACTAATAGAAGAAATGGAAATAGCCACTTAACTATGTCCTCAGCCTGTACCTTGTTATCCCTATCACACTCTCAACAAGACTTCTTTCCCCAAACCTCTCATGCTCGTGTTCCCAATATCCCATATTCTTTTTTCTCGCTTCCCAGTACCATGGCCCTTGCTTTGCCTTTCTCTCGTGTCTTACTGACCAACGCATAGATCACTTTCTTCCTCTTAACCTCATTTATGTTCACCTTCATCTCGCCTATAGCTACTACTGCATTGCCTTCTATCTTCTCAGCAAGTATCTCTTCTTTCATTCTTGCCCACCATTTCCTCAAGGCTTCATGACTGACTCCAATTATGGCTGCTGCCTTCCTTAATGCAAGTTCATACTTTCGCCTCATGTGGAACTCTTTGTCTTTGAAAAAGGTTTGGTATAATTTGGTATAGGTACTGGGTGATATTTGTTGTTGTAACTTTCATCTTTACGGGAACCTCCTTTCGGTGAGAAGAGTTGGTTCCCGTTTATTTTATCTTATTCCCCAGCTTAAGTTGACACCTCCCCATATCATATTCTACAATTTCATCAAATAGTTTTGTTGCTGAAAAAAATTGCATGCAAAAAATTGCACAGTGCAATTTCTTGCAGAGAGCAGTGAGGATATTCTTTAAACCATTTTCAGAAGTTACAAATTGTTTGGCACGAAATTGATAAATATAAAAACGGAGGGTGAGCTGCGGTGAAGCTGAGTGAGGAAAAAGTATACAGATTCTCAGAGTTGGCCAATAAGGTTAAAGCATCCATGATAAGAGAACTTTTAAAGTACGCTAACCTTCCAGGTGCAATATCTTTCGGAGGTGGAACTCCTGATCCTGAGACTTTTCCGCGGGAAGAACTTGCACAGTTAGCTGCAGAAGTTATTCAAAAGGAGTACAAGTATACCCTTCAGTACGCCACAACGGAAGGAGATCCAGAGCTTGTAAAGCAGATAATTCATCTGATTAAGCGTGTTTATGATGTCGACGGGGTTGAACCTGAGAATGTTCTTATAACTGCTGGTTCTCAACAAGCACTTGAACTTATAGGGAAAGTGTTGCTTGACAAAGACGATTATGTGATTGTTGGCGACCCAGAATACCTTGGAGCATTAGGTGCTTTTCGAATGAGAGATCCAAGATTTTTGGTTGTGCGTTTTGAAGACGATGGTCCAGATATAAATCAAGTTGAAAGCTACCTTAAAAAACTGGATGCCTCTGGACAAATTCATCGCTTGAAATTTTTGTACCTTGTCTCAAACTTTCAAAATCCATCTGGTATCACCACTTCGCTTGAAAAGCGAAAAGCTTTGGTGGAATTGGCAGAAAAATACGATTTTCTAATCGTTGAAGACGATCCATATGGTGCGTTGAGATTTGAAGGAGAAATGTTACCACCGTTGTTGAAATTTGGTGGTACACAAAGGGTCATTCTATTGAACACGTTCAGCAAAATTCTTTGTCCAGGACTCAGAATAGGAGTTGTGGTTGCAGACAAAACGATAATTAGAAAGCTTGTTCTTGTAAAGCAAAGCACCGATCTCTGTGGTCCTGCGTTGAACATGAGGCTGACTGCAAGGTATCTTGAAAGGTACGATATTTTGCAACAGATAAAACCTGCAATAGAACTTTACAGAAGGAAAAGAGATGTTATGTTGGATGCTTTAAAAGAATATTTTGGAGATGTACCTGGGGCAAAGTGGACAAAGCCAGAAGGCGGTTTGTTTGTTTGGGTGACTTTGCCTGAAGGCTACGACACCATGGAGATGTTCAAATTTGCCGAAGAAAGAAAGGTTTTCTATATCCCCGGGCAAGCGTTTAGACCGTTCGACGAACCATCATCTTCAATGAGAATGTCTTTCTGCTTACCACCGTTCGAAAAAATTGTTGAGGGAGTAAGAAAGTTAAAAGAAGCATTTTTGGCTTACAAAGCTTACAAGGGGTTGAGATGATGTACAGGATATTTGTTATAAATCCAGGTTCAACCTCGACCAAAGTAGCGGTCTATGAAGATGAAGAATGTGTTTATGCAGAAAAAGTTGAACATTCTGTCCAAGATTTGGAAAAATTTCCCGACATCATGGATCAATATTTGTTTAGGAAAGACAACATTTTATCCGCTTTGAAAAAGGTAGGATTCCACGAGGAAGACTTCGACGCAATAGCTGCGCGTGGTGGGATACTCCCACCACTTGAGAGCGGAACGTACCTTGTGGATGAAAGAATGGTAGATTATCTTTTGCATAAATCACCAGTTAAACACGTATCCAACTTAGCTGCGGTTATCGCCTTTGAGATTGCAAAAGGTAGAATACCTGTTTACATAACCGATCCTGTTTCTGTTGACGAGATGATACCTGAAGCAAGGTTATCTGGGATACCGGAAATCGAGCGTAAAAGTCTTTCGCATGCTTTAAACATCAGAGCTGTTTGTAGAAAAGTAGCTAAAATGCTTGAAAAGGATTTCAATCAGTTGAACTTCGTCGTGGCGCATCTTGGCGGGGGCATATCAGTCGCTGCGATTAGAAATGGAAGGATGATAGATGTAAACAACGCAAACGACGAGGGACCGTTTAGTCCAGAAAGAACCGGGGAACTACCGGTGGGAGATGTCGTTCGAATGTGCTTCAGTGGCAAGTACACCAAGGATGAGTTGAAGAAAAGATATGTTGGCAAGGGTGGACTTGTTGCATACCTTGGAACGAACGATTTGAGAGAAGCCTTAAAGAGGGCTGAAAAAGATGACTACGCCAAGTTGATAGTGGAAGCCATGGCTTACCAAATAGCAAAAGAAATAGGAGGAATGTGCGCTGTCTTGTGTGGGAAAGTGGATGGAATAATTTTGACCGGTGGAATGGCTCACAGCGAAAAGTTCACGGAGATGATAAAAGCATACGTCTATAAATTTGCACCAATATTCATCGTTCCAGGTGAATTTGAGCTGGAAGCTCTTGCGCTAGGTGCTTTAAGAGTTTTAAGGGGAGAGGAAACTGCAAAAAGATGGGGTGGTAGTTGATGAGTCGCCTTGGCTGGCTTGTCGATAAGGCAAGAGGATCGAAAAAAAGATTGGTTGTGGCAGCCGCAAACGACGATGTGGTATTAAGTGCTGTAAAAAATGCTTTGGAATACGAATTGGTTCATCCAATTTTGGTGGGACCAGTAAATAAGATCGAACAACTAGCTGAAGAAGTGAAATTGAACCTTTCAAGTTGCGAAATTGTTAATGTTGACGGTGATAAAGTTGTTCAAGTGGCAGTTGACATCGCTTCAAAACAAGGCGATTTGCTCATGAAGGGAAATGTTAAGACAGGCGATCTGATGAAAGTTGTCCTTCAAGAGGAATATGGATTTAGAACAGGTTCAACGATCACCATGGTCAGCGTTTTTGATATACCAACTTACCACAAACTGCTTGCCATCAGTGACGCTGGTATGATAATTGCCCCAACTTTGGAGCAAAAAATAGATATGATAAACGTTTCAGTTCAGGTGATGAAAAAACTTGGTGTTGAAATTCCCAAGGTTGCCGTTTTGGGTGCCATAGAAGTTCCAAACCCGAAGATGCCGGCGACGATAGAAGCAGCAATACTTAGCAAAATGAACGATCGTGGGCAAATAAAAGGTTGTGTAGTTGATGGACCTTTCGCCTTGGACAACGCAATCTCACTTCAAGCGGCAAAGCATAAGGGAATAAACAGCCCTGTGGCTGGAGATGCCGACATATTGATAATGCCCGATATAGAGGCTGGGAACATTTTCTACAAGGCCATGGTTTTCCTTGCAAATGCGAAGGTTGCTTCGGTAATTCTTGGGGCAAGAATACCAATCGTGTTGACATCGAGGGCAGATTCGGATGAAACCAAGCTTTATTCCATCGCGCTTGCATGTCTTCTTTCCTGAGGGGTGAAACACATGTACAAGCTTTTGGTGATAAATCCCGGATCAACTTCAACAAAGCTTGCAATCTTTGAAGATGAGAATCTGGTTCTTTCCGAAACCATAAGACATTCCGTGGAAGAACTTTCGCAGTATCAACGTATATTCGATCAGTATGATTTTCGCAAACGCGTAATTTTGGATTTTTTGACTAAAAGCGGTTACTCAATAAAGGACTTTTCGGCGATCGTAGGAAGAGGCGGACTTTTGAGACCAATACCTAGTGGTACTTACGAGGTTGACGAAAAGATGCTGGAGGAGCTAAGAGAAGCAAGATATGGCGAGCATGCATCAAATTTGGGAGCAGTGATTGCACATGAGCTCGCACAACTTGCCGGTGTCAAAGCTTACATAGTTGACCCAGTTGTCGTCGATGAAATGCAGCCTGTTGCCAGAATTTCTGGACATCCAGATTTTCGCAGAAAATCGATATTTCATGCTTTAAATCAAAAAGCTGTGGCAAGAAAGGCTGCCGAAAGCTTAGGGAAAACTTACGAGGAAGTAAATCTTATTGTCGCGCACATGGGTGGCGGCATTTCGATAGGTGCACATGTCAAAGGAAAGGTTGTGGACGTCAACAACGCTTTGGATGGCGACGGACCATTCACACCAGAAAGAAGTGGAACTTTGCCTTTGACACAGCTTATCGATTTATGCTTTTCTGGAAAGTATTCAAAAGAGTGGATTTTGAAGCGAATAAAGGGAAATGGTGGCTTGGTCGCTTACCTTGGCACAAACAGTGGGCTAGAGGTTCAAGAAAGGATATCAAAAGGTGATAAAGAGGCAGAGCTTGTTTACAGAGCAATGGCTTATCAAATAGCAAAATGGATAGGCAAGATGGCTGCCGCTATGAAAGGAGAAGTAGATGCAATTGTTCTCACAGGTGGTTTAGCCTACGATGAAAGATATCTTGTTCCGTGGTTGAAAGAATACGTTTCTTTCATTGCTCCTGTGATGGTTTTCCCTGGAGGAGATGAAGAAAAAGCTTTAGCTCTTGGTGCTCTCAGGGTTCTAAGGGGACAGGAGAAAGCGAAAAGTTATTTAGAGGAAGCCGAAAGATGGGAAAAAACTACATCTTTATAGGACTTTATGGTTCTGGTAAAACCGAAGTCGCGATAAATTTTGCTTTGAAGCTCAAAGAGCTTTATGAAAATGTTGCAATCGTTGATTTAGATGTCGTTTCTCCATACTTTCGAGTTAGAGATGTCAAAGAGCGATTACAGCAGCGTGGTTTAACGGTGATAACTCCACCTGAGGCTGTTATGAGAGCCGATGTACCTTTGATTGCAACGGCTGTAAGTGGGTATTTGGAAAATCCAAAGTACAAAGTTGTTCTGGATGTCGGTGGAGAAAAAGGAACGATCGTGCTTGGAAGCTTGCGGAACAAACTTGTTGGAGCCACTACTTATTTGGTTGTTAACACTAGGAGGCCTTTCAGTCAAACAGTAGAAGAAGTAGTTAAAACTGCACAGGATTTAGAAGCTTTATCTGGTGTGAAAATAGATTATTTGATAAACAACACAAATTTAGGAGAAAAAACCACTCCACAGATCATTGAAGAAGGAGAAAATGTACTTCAAGAGGCTTCAAAGCTTTTGGATAAACCTGTGGCATATACCGTTGTTGCCGACTGTTTACAGTTCAATGGAAAGTTTGCCGTGTTCCGAATCGAAAGATTCTTAAAAGATAAGGAGGTTAAAGCGTGAAAAGAGCATACATTCAAATTGATTCGGAAAGATGCAAAGGTTGTGGTTTGTGTATAAACGCTTGTCCGCAAAAGATTATTCGCTTTTCACCGCAATTTAATACGAAAGGTTATCACTATGCTCAACAAAATGATCCCGATGGAAAGTGCACGGGCTGCGGCTTTTGCTACATGATGTGTCCTGATACTTGTATAACCGTTTACAAACTTGTTCAAGTGGGGTGAATGGCGTGAAAAAGATAATGATGAAAGGAGTTGAAGCGATCGGAGAAGCCGCAATTAAGGCAGGGTGTAGAAATTATTACGGTTATCCAATAACACCGCAAAACGAGTTGACAGAATACATGGCAAAAAGGCTTCCTGAAGTTGGAGGGATTTTCCTTCAAGCTGAAAGTGAAGTGGCTGCGGTAAACATGGTTTATGGAACCGCCGCGGTGGGGAAAAGAGTTATGACCTCCACATCGTCGCCTGGTTTTAGTTTGATGCAAGAGGGTATTTCTTACATAGCTTGCGCTCAACTTCCAGCAGTTTTTGTAAACGTGATGCGTGGTGGGCCAGGACTGGGCGACATACAACCATCTCAAGGCGATTATTTCCAAGCCACGAAAGGCGGAGGACATGGAGATTACAGGTTGATTGTTTTAGGACCTTCGACAGTTCAAGAAGCAGTGGAGTTGACGATATTAGCTTTCGATTTGGCTGACAAGTACAGAAATCCCGTTTTGATACTGATCGATGGACTTATTGGGCAAATGATGGAACCAGTGGAATTTCCAGATGTACAAATATCTTACGACAACAGCAGCTGGGCTTTGACCGGTGCTTCTGGAAGACCTCCGAGGGTGATCACGTCTTTCAACATAGATCCATACGGTTTGGAAAAGATGAATTTACAACTTCAAGAAAAATACAGGAAAATCGAACAAAACGAGGTTCGTTGGGAAGAGTTTATGACAGACGATGCAGAAATTCTGATCGTTGCGTATGGGTCTGTTGGAAGAATTTGCAAAAGCGTTGTAAAAATGGCTCGAGAGGAAGGATTAAAAGTTGGATTGTTCAGACCAATTACGCTTTATCCTTATCCATATGAACCACTTTCAAAGCTTGCCGATAAAGTTTCACTGATTTTAACAGTTGAAATGAGTTCTGGGCAAATGCTTGAGGACGTAAAGCTTGCAGTTGGACAAAAAACGGATGTGGAATTTTACGGTAGAATGGCTGGCGTTGTTCCTTCTCCAGAGGAAATCCTTCAACATCTAAAAAGTTTTGTCTTTACGGGGAGGCATTGAGAATGAACTACGCTGTGGCTTATAAATCTCCTAATGCCTTGAGCGGAAAGCCATTCACTTACTGTCCAGGTTGCCACCATGGAATCGTTCACCGTTTGGTTGCGGAGGTAATAGACGAACTTGGAATAAGGGAGAAAACAATAGTCGTGGCACCAGTTGGTTGCTCGGTTTTTGCCTATGAGTTCTTCAACCTGGATGGAACTGTTGCACCACATGGAAGGGCAACGGCTGTTGCAACAGGGATGAAAAGAGCTAGACCAGATCTTGTAGTTTTCACCTACCAAGGTGATGGTGATCTGGCGGCTATTGGAACAAGTGAGACGATTCACACCGCCAACCGAGGTGAAAGAGTAACAACGATTTTCATAAACAACGCGATATACGGGATGACTGGTGGTCAAATGGCACCAACGACTTTGATCGGTATGAGAACGACAACAACTCCTTATGGAAGAGAACCGCAAAAAGAAGGTTATCCTCTCCACGTTTGTGAAGTTTTGAAGGAATTGAAAGGCGTAGCATTTTTGGCAAGAACAAAAGTGACAACCCCAAAGGATGTCATTATAACGAAAAGATACATCAAAAAGGCATTTCTTGCGCAATTAAAAGGATTAGGATACAGCTTGGTAGAAGTTCTTTCGACTTGTCCGACAAACTGGGGAATGGATCCAATAACTGCCATGAAATGGCTTGAGGAAAACATGGTCAAAGAATATCCACTTGGAGTTTTTGTTGACAAAGTGGGTGATGAAAAATGACCCACAGCTTTATCATAGCTGGATTTGGCGGACAAGGAGTCATGTTGATGGGACAAATTCTTGCTCAAGCTGCCATGATTGAAGGAAAGAACGTTACTTGGTTTCCATCTTATGGTCCAGAGATGAGAGGTGGAACGGCAAACTGCACGGTTGTGATAAGCGATGAACCAGTTGCTTCACCGGTGGTGGAAAACCCACTTGAGCTTGTCGTGATGAACATACCTTCCCTGCTCAAGTTTGAGCCAAAAGTCAAACCCAGTGGGTATCTTTTTGTGAATTCCTCGGTAGTGGACAGAAAACCAACCAGAAATGACATTCAAGTTTTCGAAATACCAGTTAACGATTTGGCGGAAAAACTTGGAAATGCAAGGGTTGCAAATATGGTGATGCTTGGTGCGGTTGTTCAAGTGACAAAATGTGTGAAACTTGACGCAGTCGTTGAGGCTATCAAGTACAAACTTTCTTCTCGAGGTGAGCAAATAGTTGATTTGAACATTAAAGCGATTTATGAAGGTGTCAGGCACGTAGGCGGATCAGATAGATAACCCCACCCATTGGCCGGAGCAAGCAGCTCCGGCTCTTTTTTTTCATTCGGCGTATATCATTTTCACTGTCATACCACCATCGACGATGAAATTCACACCTGTTATGAAACCAGATTTTGCTTCGTCAGCCAAAAAGAGACAAAGGTTAGCGATGTCCATTGGATCTCCAACTCTTCCTGCTGGATGCTGCAGATGATCTATTTCCCTAAGATTTGGCTCAGTTCTTAACGCTTTTTTCTTCCACCTTGATGTTTCAATCCAACCTGGACTTATGCAAACGACTCGTATTCGATATTTTGCAAGGCTTATTGCCAAAGAGTGTGTCAATGCAACAATTCCTCCCTTCGAGGCTGAATAAGGTTCTGTGTCCGGTTCAGATTGGAAGGCTCTTGTACTTGCAATGTTTATGATTACTCCTCCTTTGTCCTTCATCTTTTCTGCACAGTATCTTGCGCAAAGGTAAGAACCAGAGAGGTTGACTTGAATGACACGGTTCCATTCCTCGAAGGTTCTTTCAAAAATACTCTTTGTTGAGCTGATAGCAGCGTTGTTTACAAGAATATCTATCCTCTCATAAAGCTCAAAGGTTCTTTCAACCATCTTTTTCACAGATTCTTCGTTCGCTACATCGGTTTGGATGAACGTTGCATCAAAACCTTGGTTTTTCAAAAGTTCTTCTCTTTCTTTCCCTGCCTCTTCATCGATTTCCGCAAGCACAACCTTTATTCCGTTTTCACAAAAAAGTTGTGCTATCGCTGCTCCTATTCCCTGTCCACCACCTGTTATGATGGCAACTTTCCCTTGAAGCACTTTGAACACCTCCTTAGTTCAGAAATTTGAACCGATAGAATCCCAGGAAATATTTGTTTCTTTCGGAAACTTCCCAAGAAGGATCAAACGAAGAAAGAGATTCAAGTTTCACAAGTCTCAGTTCCCCTGTTGACTGATTTATCGGTCCTGTGTGGTACAAAATCCAATCTTGATCAGTTCCCAGTTTTCCAAGATATATCATCGTGTGATAAGGCATTTCGAAATCTTCAGGATGCATGAAAACTAAAACATCCCCTGGTAAAGCGTGTTTCACATCTTTTGAAACGAATCTCATGGAACATTCAACAAGTATCCTTGCAACTGCAAACGTACCAAATTCATCGGGACTGTTATATCTTCCTTTCACTATTCTAAACAGCTTATCTCCGATCAAGGGTAGATGTGGATAGTTGTATTTCTCAACGTCTGGTAAAATTGGTCCTTTATAACCTGATCGTTTAAGCCAATTAGAATCGTGTTTCCGCAAAGCTTCCCTTGCGCAGAATCTTATCAAACCTGCACAATCTCTTTCTTTTTCGTTCCAGATTGCAGAATCGTTCATGAAAACGTCAAGAGCAATGTTTATGAACCAGTTTCTGAATCTTGCGCTGTCTTTTTGGTCAAGTTCAAGCGAATCTGGATAGCCATCCTCATCGCTGTCATCTGTGCAAGCATGAAAGTAAAGAACCGTCTTTGCAGTTCTTTTCAACGGTCCAAAATTCTCAAAGTAGAGTTCAACCGTTTCTCCAGGTCTTGCTTTCGGAACATAAATCGTATTTCTTCGCACTTTTACAGGTCTGTTAGCGTACACTATAGTCAAGGAGACAGAAGCAGGAATTTCAATGTTTTCCACATTTTTTAACACAAATTCAGTCTGAAATACCTTCGCTTGAAAGAGCATTGAATCAATTATTACCATTACTACTAAGAATGCGATAACGATCAAAAAGATCAGGTATTTCCTCATACCTTACCTCCGAAAGAAATCTTTGAAGATAAAGTCTGCTTTTTCCGCTGATCTCATTTGGTTTTGTACCAAGAATGTACAGTATAAAGCCTTCTTCAAGCCATTCAGGTAGATTGAAATTCTTTTGAATCAAATGGTGAAGAACCTCGTGCAACAAAGTTTCTTCAAAAACTCCTTTTGCCTTTAAAATTCGAAAAGGCTGAGTGATTATCAAATTACTCACGTAGACTGCACCTGTGCTGTAAGGTTTTTTTGTCAACTCGTTGAATTCCTTCAGAGTATCGCATTCGACGATCAAAAGATTGATATCAGGCTCTATTTTGAGCATTTGACAAATCCTGTGAATTTTCATCAGAAAATCTGAGCTGAGCAGACCATCCTCAAGGATTTTTTCCAACCTTACAAACCTCAAACCATACACCGATGTCAAGTTCATCAGGATCAGAATGACCATAAAGACCTTTGTAGTACATCGAATAAGCCCTTGCCGGCAATATTTTGTAAAGACCATTTGCAGTTGCCCTCCAGTAGTAACTCATCTTCATCGAGGAGTACTGTGTTGCGAAGAAAACAACTCTGTCCATGTGTATCTCCCTTGAAGCAAACCAATATCTCCATTCTCTGTACCATCTGTAATCGAACTTCGAAAACTCTCCAAGAACTTTTTCCGAATAATTCGGCAATACCTGAGCACAAGAAGGAATGTAATCTTCAACAACAAGGTAATTTCCCTGTCCTTTGAGAATTCTCAGTTCGGTTTTGACAACATCTCCTGCAGACAGTTTTATTGGGAAGGTTTCTTCTTCAAAGACAATTTCACAAATAGCAGAGCTCAAAATACTATCATTACCAGCGAATCTGAAATTCGTAGCAATAACTTTTTTCCCATCCCAGTCGAAGATTCTGGAAGCAACAAAGGGAAGCTCAACAAATTTCCCTTCCTGGTACCAATAGGTTGTGTTTTCTCCAACGACGAATATCCATTTACCATCTGAAAGAAGTTTTTGTGCATCAAAAGGAAGTTGTCCAAGGTATTTGTCGTTGAGCCACAATCCATCGTTTTTCCAAAGCAAGATACCATTTTCAACAAGAGCGGCATCTTTTGCACCATGGTAAATGGCTGAAATCTTTGTCAAGCAGTCGTAAACGATCGCACCAGCTTCAGAAAGGATGAGAATTTTACCTTTGAATGTTTGCGCACTTCTGAAAGCGAATGGAAAACCATCGATGTAAATTGTGGCAGCTTTGACGTTGAGCTTTGTCCCGTAATACTCCAGTTCGCCGTTGAAGTAAGGTTCTATGTAAAGTTCGCTTGTTTTGTAATCTTCAACAATCTTGGCAGAAACTGGAACATATTTTTGATTTAAAGGAACGAAGGCATCCACATAGGCTCTCTTGTTCAGCACAGGTACTTCATACCTTTTGTAGTATCTTCGCTCAACGCTTAGTCCTTCGTCAACAGATTGCGACGGAACCTGTTTGTAGATAACGTGCACTTCCACAAGTCCAAAGCCTTCAATCATGAGAAAACCTGGATCGACAACGATTGTGGTTGAACCTTCGATTGTCAAAATTCTTTCGTTGTTGACAACTTTTAACGAAGGTTCTCCAAAGTTCGGTAAAGCTTCAATCAAAGCAAGACAAGCGTAGGATGTATCCTTCGTGGAATACCACATGTAACCGTCCTTTTTGTTGAAAAGGTAGTTTATCATCTTTGTTTGAATCTCGGGGTATTTGTTCCATTTTGCAAGAACTCTCAGCGCCAGTGATGTCATTTGAACTTCGGTTGTGAAGTAATCGTTTTCGTCGACTTTTACGTAGGCAAATCTTTCATCTTCCACAACAAGCTTCATCATCTG
Source organism: Pseudothermotoga thermarum DSM 5069 (assembly GCF_000217815.1). Classification (NCBI taxonomy): domain Bacteria; kingdom Thermotogati; phylum Thermotogota; class Thermotogae; order Thermotogales; family Thermotogaceae; genus Pseudothermotoga; species Pseudothermotoga thermarum. Next base: position 1,869,249 of record NC_015707.1, read on the forward strand.
ATCAACTGCTTTTTCATCGGACATAGCAAGATATACCCAATCCAGACTCTTTGAGGGTTCAACTTTCTTGTGTTCAACTCCAAACAACGTTAGCACGTATGAACCGTAAGGTGTTGGGTTTTCAAGAAGATATTCTATAGCCGCTTTCACAACGGATTCGGCAACATGATAACCTGCCTTGATTGCGTAGTATAATCCTTCCATGACATAACAGGTCATGAAATCGTTCGTTTCATCGGTTTGCCACCAGCCCCAGCCACCATCGTAGTGTTGGTATTTGTAGAGTCGCATCAAACCTTTTTGAACGATTTCGTCGAGCTCTTCGATTTTCAAACCCATCTGTGCTGCAACAACCGCTGGTAAAAAGCTACTCATCGTTTGTTCTGTGCAACCGTACGGAAAGCGAATGAGCTTTCTTATTGAACCTTCCAACAGTGGAACAACACTTGAGTAAGTTCGAAGAGTTGCAGAAACATATTCAGCTTGTGGCAACGAAATTTCTTTTCTCCCACTCAAAGCTTCTAAGAAGTAGAATTCCCTTTCAAAGGCAAATGGTTTAACAGGGGTTTTTAACATTACAGCATCTTCCTTGATTGGTGATTGTGCAAATGTTGTGAAACCGGCTTCGGTGGATGGTCGTACCGCTTGCACAGTCCATCTGTACGTTGCCGATGAATTAGGTTGAACAATTGAAGTGGCAGGTTTTTCTGGTATGAAAAACTCTTCTGTGTGAGGATCATATTGCTCGATTATCGTGAACTCTTTGGTTGGCTCGATCCAAACGGTTGTCTCCAAGATCTGATCAATCCTGTTGTTAACCGTGGCAGCTATCTGTACTATATCGCCTTCCCTGAAGAAAGATGGCAGATGCGGTATGACGTAGAAGTCTTTGGTGACAGCAAACTTGTTTTGCCCCTGAGCAAAGGTCTCACTTGAAAAACCGTACGCTGTGACAACGAAGGTTGTCAAACTGTCTGGAACTTTGAAGAGCACTTTTGCAACACCGTTGGTTGTTTGCAAGTTTGGTATCCAAAGAGCGGTGTCTGGAAAGTACTCTCTGACGTTCATTCGCACTTCGACAGCTTCTCTCTTGTAATTTTCAAAGGTCGTTTCACGTGACAATACTTCTGCCAGGTTGGATTTCCTAAAAGAATAATCAATCCGGAAGTAGAACCATTCCGATGAGAAGGACCAATCCACTTCCGGATACTCATTCACAGGATAGATCGATTCTTCCAAAAGTTTAGGTTTTTGACCAAGCATTGTGTAAATGGCTTCGTCGACGACGGTTAAACAGAGTGAATAATCCTTCTGTGTGTGGATTGTCAAAACACACTCTTCCCCAGGTTGGTAAATTTCCTTATCCAGTTCAATTCTTGCAGTCTCAACGTTGAAATTTTGCAGCAGTTTCAGAGTTATCGTTCGTTGAATTTCTTTGTTTTCCACAAAAGCTGTGCAGATCAAAAATAGTTGTCTTTGGGAAAGATCGTCAGGTATTTTCAGTTCCATCTGTATCATGTCCTTGGTTGAAAAGGGTTTGAAACTGTGAATTTCATCGGTTGCAAGCACCAATATTCCGGTTGTGTTTTTCGGTGTGAAGATTTGCACCGTCATATTTTCTCCAGGTGTGTATTCCTTTTTGTCTGTCACAATCTGAAAATCACCTACACGGTAGCCTCTCATAAAGCCATAACTGTAAACGTAAACATAACTTTTTGCCTTTTGGAAGCGGAATTCGATCTTGTAAGTAGTTATCTCCTTCGGGGTGAAAACGAATTTTCCCTCACCTTTGTCGATTTGAACCGAAAAAGTTTCATCTCCAATCCTGACTTCGGCAAGTCCATCGATCGGATTTCCCTCTAGGTCAGTCACCCTAACCTTTATGCTGAGTTTCTCTCCTGGGGCTGTCCAGATGTACCTTTCATCAAAATCAATCAGAATACGATCGGCATGAACGTAAACTTCTTTTTCTTCCTCAACTTGTCTTTGACTTTCATCGGATGCTATAGCCTGAATTATGTAATAACCTTCAAAACCTTCATCGATCAAGATAGAAAGCTTCAACTCACCATTTTCGTTTGTATATTCATACCCCCTGAACACAAGGTATCTGTCGAATTCCTCCGGCTGGGCGTAAACGTAAACCGCAACGTTTGCACCGACGACAGGATCTTCGTTGAAGTACTTCACTCGGATCGTGATATTGATCTTCTCATCCGAGACATATTCTTCTTTTTCAGTCTCAATCTCTATCTTGTACTCCGGTTTTCGATATTCTTCAACCAGGAATCTCTCGTAAAAGCTTTGACCATCCCAGAGTACCTCGATCCAGTAGCTTCCAACAGCTGCTGTCTCGGATAGTTTGAAGCTATCCCAAAAACTTCCAAGTTCATCGGTTTGTATTTGTTTTTCGTATATTTCATTTCCTTTCGGATCTTTTATCGACAGTCTTATCGAGCTTGATCCGGCGACTTTGTAAAGGTTGGCTTGCCTTTCAAGAAGTTGTCCTCGGAAATAAATCGTGTCAGACGGCTTGTAGATAGGTCGATCTGTAACAAGGAATACTTTCTTATCCTGCGAATCTGCTTCCCTCCATCTGTAAACCTCACATATGGCGTAGGATTTTTTGCTCTTTATTATTGCTAAATCGCTGGTTTTGTTCAAAACTGCCACGCCTTTCGCATCCGTTTTTTGAGAATCTAGAAAGGTGTTGTTTTTGAAAAAATTAACTTCGGCTTGCGAAACAGGGTTACCAAAACTGTCGGAAACTTGTACGATTGATTTTCGATCATCCACGTACATTACCGCACTTATTTCCGTGACAATGAATATCTCAAAATCTAGTGTTGTTGGAGGATTTTTTGAGCTGTCTATCAAATATCCTGCGTAAATACCAGGTTTGTCGATGAATACCTCGAATTCTTGCCAATCTTGTTGGACTTTGAAGGATTTGTTCAAAATCCTTTTGCCAAGGTTTTTCAATATGAATTCGTACGGTACCATTTGGTTTGCCTGATGTTTGATTAATTTCACAAGATCAAGATTCAACTCGTAGATTTGAAGATTTATTTCTTTTGTCTCGGCAGCAACAAATCGAATCTGTTTGTTTGGAATTTGAATAATATTCGGACTTGAAAAATAACCATATGCAGCAGAAAGTTGTGAGAGCAAGAAAGAACAAAGAAAAATAACCAAAAGCTTTTTCATAGATTTCCCCCCTTTCTTGCACTAAGCTGACGAAACTCGAAAGCTTTATCGTAGACTATTGTTATCTCTTTGAGTAAAGGAAATTCGAGCATTCTCCAGTTTTCGACAACTTTTTCAAGTTTTTTTACCTCACCAAAAATGTACGTTTTATAACCGATCATCGCATAACCTGTTTCTTCGACGTGGTAAATTCTTCCATATTCTTCGCACAAAGACCAAAGGCAAAGATGAAGTATTCTCAAAAATTCATAAGAAAAACGCAGGGGAAACAATTCTTCTTTGAACGGTTTTTCCCTGAGCTTTCCAAGTTTTTCTAAGTTTAGGTTGTTAAGATTTCCAAGTTTTCCTTTCGCCTTCAAAAATCTTGTTTCGACGATTTCTTGACACAGTATTTCGTTTTGCCTTTTCACAAAAAGCACAGCAGGTTGGCTTTCCACAGTGTAAATATCTATCGGTGCAATTATCCTTCCGCCTTCTTTAAGCTGGTTTAACCATTCCTCGGGTATGAAATCCACAGCAACGGTAACAACTATCGCATCGAATGGGGTGTATTCCTTGGCACCTTCATAACCATCCTTGTTAAGAAAGATAACGTTTTCCATTCCAAGTTTTTCGGCGTTTCTTTTGGCAAGTTCACAGAATTTTTTGTTGAATTCTAAACCAACGACAAGTCCATCTTTTCCAACGACTTTTCCCATCACACAGGCGTTGTAACCTGTTCCAGAACCTATCTCAAGGACCTTCATTTCAGGTTTCAAACAAACTGATTCCATGAACAATGCCATTAAGGAAGGTTGACTGGAAGTGGTGTACTCATTTTCATCACGTGCGGTGGCAAGAACGCCGTCGGTGTAAACTTCTGACAAATCGTAAGGATACTCGCAAAACAGTTCTCTGGGTACTTCCAAAAAAGCTTTTAGGATGTGATCACTGTAATTACCTGTTGAAGAAATTTCCCTGATAAACCTTTCTTTCCAAAAGTCTTTCATTTTTTCACCTTTTCTTATTATAAATCATTTATAAATCCATTCCTAAAAATAAAAAAACTCGGCACGCAAATTTTGTAAAACGTGCCGAGTTTGCATGAATACTTTTAATGGAAAGCTATTCGGAGAGTATCTGGTCTATTTGTTTCATCACATCGTCTGTGAGTTTTTCTTTCACTTCTATTGCTTTTATGTTCTCCTCAAATTGTTCTATTTTCGAAGCCCCAAGGATGACACTTGAAACTCTTGGATTTTTGAGACACCAAGCTATTGAAAGCTGTGCAAGGGTGCATCCAAGTTGATCGGCAACTGTTTGAAGCTTTTCAAGCTTTGCAAAGGTTTTTTCCGACAATATTCCACGTTCTTGCATCCACTTCCTGATCATTTCAAACCTTCCAAGCCTTGAATCTTCAGGTATTCCCTTGTTGTACTTCCCAGACAAAACACCAGAAGCAAGGGGGCTGTACGTGGTCAACCCCATCCCGTACTTTTCATAAAGTGGTAGGTATTCTTTTTCAACTCTTTCTCTGACTAACAAGTTGTACTGCGGTTGCTCGACTATCGGTGGAATGCAGTTGTATCTTTCGGCAATTTGGTGGGCTTGTTCTATTTGCTCAGCGCTCCATTCACTTGTACCCCAATACAAAGCCAAACCACTTCTCACAATTTGATCCATCGTCCAAACTATCTCTTCCATTGGAACCTCTGGATCTGGTCTATGACAGTACAACAAATCGACATAGTCAAGTTGAAGACGTTTTAAACTTGCCCAAGTTCCCTCAAGAAGATGTTTTCGCGAAAGCCCCTTTTCGTTTGGGCCACTGCCACCCCAAAAGATCTTGGTTGAAATAACCCAGTCCGATCGTTTGTAATATTTCAAAATCTCACCAAGCATGGCTTCGGCCATGCCTGAGGCGTAAGCTTCAGCGCAGTCGATGAAGTTCACTCCACTCTCAAAAGCTTTTTTAACCAAAAGCTTGGCGTTTTCCAAATCCAGTTGGTTTGCAAAGGTGACCCAAGTGCCCAATGAAAGTTCGCTAACTTTTAAACCCCATTTTCCAACTTTTCTGTATTCCATAGTTTCACCTCCCTAGCTTGTTTAACCAATTTTACCATAAAATTTAGATATAATTCGTCGAAAATTCGATTTGTAATTTCGTGTAAAATCAAAGCAGAACACATTTGAGAGCAGGTGAAGGACACGTGATGGTGGAATTTCTGTATTGGTTTGTGTTTTTTGGCACTTTGGCAACTGTTGCGTTTGCTTGGGGTGTTTTTCTTGCAAATTTGGACAAACCTTCACCAAACGTGGAAGAATATGAAAAATTTGAAGATAGAATGCTTCAATTGATGGGACAGTTTAGACATCTTTCGGCGGTCAGATTGCAGATGCTTGAGAAAAAGATGGATGAAATGAGAAAGCTCATACAACAAGCCAACAGTTTGTACGCGGTCTTGAGCTGCCAGGAATCTAAAGTTCTTGCAAAGAATCTTGGGATTGAAGAAACTTTTCAAAAGGACCAGAAACAAGATGAGGTTATCAGCGATATTGAAGAAAAAGTGGAGACGAATAAAGAGACAGAAAAAACGCAGGAAAATTCCTTAGAAAAAAAGATTTTGTTGCTTTATCAGGAAGGAAAAAGCGAAGCACAAATAGCAAAGGAACTTGGAATAGGCATAGGAGAAGTGATGCTTATTTTGTCTCTTTTTCGTTTTCGCACGGATCTTCGATGACAACTTCAATCAAAACTTTTGCAACCTTTGGATCCAAAACGGTGCCAGCCACTTCTTGAATTAATTTCAACGCTTCTTCCTTTGAATAAGCTTTTCGGTAAGGCCTGTCGCTCGTCAAGGCTTCATAGATATCTGCAGCTGCAATTATCCTGGATTCTATGGGAATCTGCTCGCCTTTTAAACCATCTGGATAGCCAAAACCGTCCCAATGTTCATGGTGATGTCTAACCCATTTTGCTTCTTTTTTTCGAAACCTTGCCACGGTTTCCAAAAGTTCTTCGGATTTTACCGGGTGTGTCTTTATGATCTGATATTCTTCGCTAGTCAGTTTATCAGGTTTGTTGAGGATATAATCAGGTATACCAATCTTTCCAACGTCGTGAAGAAGACAGGCGTCTTTGATCCTTTGACAATTCGTTTCAGCTAGCCCCAGCTTTTTTGCAATTTTGTAAGCCAGAGTGGCTGCGCGTTCGCTGTGCCCTCTTGTATAAGAATCTTTCATCTCCAAGCTTTTGACAAGAAGCTTCAAGTTTTCCAAACGTGATTCTTCATATTCCGCCCTGAAGTAATTTCCAAGTTGACCGGCAAGGAAAATGATGAAAATCAACCCAATTGCTTTCACATCGAGAAGATAGTACAGGATGTAACTTGAGAGAATGACGGGAACGATCATCAAAGCTCCCGCAGATGGCCCTTTTAAAGTGATGGACAGACTGTTCGTAAGGGTTTGTTGAAATGTGAGCATGTACACAATTGAAACAAAGAATGTGTTGAGAAATATGTACAAAGCAGATGCTAAGAGCACAAACCAAATGTCTATGTAAACTTTTCCAGTGGCTATACTTTTGAATAAAACAGCGGCAAGGCCAGCAGACAAGCCTATTTGGGAGATGTTGAAAAGATATTTCAATGGATCACGACTTTTCACCAAGATTGTTCCAGAAAAAATCACCGCGGAAATTGCAACCAGGATTGTTTGAAAAGTTGGTAAAAAGCAAGCGGCAAGGATATTGGTTATTATTCCGCCAGTAAGTCTTATTCTGTGGTTAGAAAATGTATACATGGAAAAACCAACAATCTCAAAAGCAATACTCATAACAAGGAAAACCAAAAACTTTGAATCAAACCTTAGATCCTTATGAAAACTTGCAAAAAAAAGACAAAGGAAACAAATAAAAACAAACAACACATAGCTTATAATTCTTGTCCTTTTCATCCGTTTCTCCGCTCCCTCGCCGGGGCATTCATCTTTTTACCACCATTCTATATTGGCAACTGCGGAGATCAAGAGCATCAAAAGACTGCCGGCGACAACAAAGACTTTCCAGAGCTTTTTCATTGCTATCCCCCCTCACGGCTGGATTTTTTGCTTCGCTTCTTTTCGATCTCCGCTCAAGGTTGCTTCGCTGTTTAATTTTTCATGCCCCGGCGTTTTCCAAACATGATCTTATTTTTTCAACAACTTCACTCAAACCAAACTTGGTAACCCCTGAATAAGGTAAAACTTCTCTACCAAACTCTCGCTCAAATTTCTCTTTTATCAAACCTATTTGCGATTTACTCACCTTATCCACTTTGCTTGCAACTATTATAACATTTATACCATAGTAATCGCACCATTCTACAAACATTTTATCACTCTGTTGGGGTTCAAGTCTACCATCGACTATGAGAACTGCAGACTTTATTTGATCTCTCCTAATCCTAAAGTACGTTTCTATCAGGTTTTTCCAACGCATTCTTTCTTCCTTTGACCTTAGAGCAAAACCATAGCCAGGTAAATCGACGAAATAATACTTTCCGTTAACGATGTAGAAATTTATCGCACGGGTTTTTCCAGGCGTTTTACTGACGTACGCCAACTTTTTTCCAAAGATATTGTTCAAAAGCGTTGATTTTCCCACATTTGAACGTCCCGCAAAGCAAATTTCACCAAGGAGCGGTTTTGGAAAATCGTTTGGAGAATAACAACTGGTTAAAAACTCCGCTTCTTTCACAAACATGCTTCTTCAACCACCTGATCTATTGTTTCAACAAGAACAATCTCAAGTTTTTTGAGAACTTGCTGTGGAATTTTCACAAGTTCTTTTTCGTTTGCCTTTGGGATCAAAACCTTTTTTATCCCGTTTCTGTAAGCTGCAAGAATCTTTTCTTTTATTCCACCAACTGCCAAAACCCTGCCTCTCAAGGTGAGCTCACCAGTCATTGCGACATCGTTTCGAACTTTTCTTGCCGTGACACACGATATTATCGCGGTGGCCATCGTCACTCCGGCCGATGGACCATCTTTTGGTACCGCTCCTTCCGGTAAGTTGATGTGAAGATCGTTTTGTTCAAAAATTTCTTTGTACTTTTCTCCACAGAAAGCCCTTGCAACGCTCAAGGCTATTCTGGCTGATTCCTTCATCACCTCGCCTAATCTTCCAGTTAATATGAGTTGGCCTTTTCCAGGCATCAGCAAAGCTTCAACTATCAAAACCGTGCCGCCGTACTCTGTCCAAGCCAAACCGTTCACGGCACCAACTTCTGGCTCTGAAAGCACCAGTTCGTTGTAAAATCGCTCGACACCAAGATATTTTGAAAGATCTTTTGGCTTGATCTCAACCTTTTCTGCGCCTTCCTCAAGTTGAAGTACAACCTTTCTCACCAGCTTTTCCAAGTTTCTGGTAAGCTGTCTCACTCCTGCTTCCTTTGTGTAATCGGATATAACCTTACGAATGACTTTCTTATCGATTTTCAATTGATCAGGGGAAACAGACATTTCTTTCATTATCTTTGGAAGGATATAATCCTTCGCTATGACAATTTTTTCTTCCTCAGTGTAACTTCCAAGCTCTATGACCTCCATCCTGTCCAAAAGGGCAGGTGGTATGGTATGAGTTGTGTTTGCAGTAGTTATGAAGAGAACTTGGGAAAGGTCAAAGGGTATCTCCAAATAATGATCCACAAATTCTTTGTTTTGTTCTGGATCCAAAACTTCCAAAAGTGCTGCCGCAGGATCACCTTGAAAACTTATAGCTAATTTATCTATTTCGTCCAAAAGCATAACGGGATTTTTGGTTTGAGCAGTTCGAATCAGCTGAATTATTCTTCCAGGCATTGCGCCAACATAAGTTCTTCTATGCCCTTTTATTTCGGCTTCGTCTCTTAAACCTCCGAGCGACATTCTGACAAATTTTCGGTTCAAGGCGTCAGCGACGGCTTTGCCAAGCGATGTTTTTCCAACTCCGGGAGGGCCAACCAAACACAGTATAGGAGCTCGAACGGATTTACTTCTTTTTCTAACAGCTAAAAATTCCAAAATCCTTTCTTTTGCTTCTTCCAATCCATAGTGACTTGCCTCAAGAACTTTTCTTGCTTTTGTCATATCTTCGTTGTCTTCAGTTGTTGTATTCCAAGGAAGGTTCAAAATCCAGTCCAAGTACGTTCGAATAACGGTTGCCTCGGCTGAATAAGGTGGGGTTTTTTCAAGTCTTTCAAGTTCCATGATGGCTTTCTGCCTAACATACTCTGGCAAAGCTGTTTGTTCGATCTTTTTGCGGAGTTCTGCTACTTCTGGGTTTTTCTCTCCAAGTTCTTCGCTTATTGCCTTCAACTTTTCTCTCAAAAAGTACTCTTTTTGCGATTCTTCTATCTTCTTTCTAACTTTGTTGTTCAACTCATTTTCAAGCTCAAGAATTTCATTCTCATGTGAAAGAATTTCAAGAAGCATTTCCAATCTTTTTGTTGGATGAACTTCCTCAAGTAAAGCTTGTCTTTTTTCAAAAGGAACAAAAAGCAATGAAGCTATGAAATCTGCCAGTTTATCTGGATCGTCGATTTCCGCAACGGCAGAAAGGGTTTCCTGTGAGTATCTTTGAGTGTAAGAAGCATACTTTGAAAAGTTTTCCATCACGCTTCTTACAAGGGCTTCCAGTTTTTTTGTGAATTTGTATTTTGTTGTCAGTATTTCAAGTTTGACTATCATTGGTTCGGTTTCGACAACCTCATAAGCTCTTGCTCTCTGTAAGCCTTCTATCAAAACTCTATAACTTCCATCCGGCATTCTTGCGACTTGAAGAATTCTTGAAATGGTGCCAACGCTGTTGATTTGTTCAAAGGTTGGATCCTCAATCTTTGGATCTTTTTGAGTGGTGATGAATATGAATTGTTGATAGTTCTCCAATGATTTTTCAAGCGCTTCCAATGATTTTTCCCTGGCAACGTGGATTGGAACAACGGTGTGCGGAAATACAACCATCCCGTTTCTAAGCGGGATCAACGGTAAAGTTTTTGGAAGTTGAGATTCTTCTATTGTTTCCTTTGCATACTTTTCAAGTTTTTCAAATTTTTTTGCCACCAAACCACCTCGACGATATTTTTTCCAAGAGTTTTTCATCAAAGCATTCGATCAGCACAGTTCTTCCTTCATCGCAAAAGTCGAATTTAATCTTCAAAAACTTTTCGGGCCAAAAGTTTTCAATCCTATCAGCCCATTCTATTATCAAAACGGTGTTATTTTGTTCCAATGCCTCTTCGATTTCCATCAGAATTTCTTCGTCCGGCTGCTCTACCCTGTACAAATCCATGTGATAAATGACTTTGGAGCCTTTGTAAATGTTCAAAATAGAAAAGGTGGGACTTTTGACGACAGATTCATCAAGCCCAAAGTGAGTAACAAAGCCCCTTACAAAAGTGGTTTTTCCGCTTCCAAGTTCACCAATCAAAAGCAATAATTTTATTTCTCCAAGCTCTTCTGCAACGATTTTGGCAAGCTTTTTCAGATTCTTTTCATCCAAACAGCCGAAGGAAAGCATGTGTTTTTTTACCGATCCGCTTCTTGTATGACTTTCAAAAGTTCTTCGTGAATAGCTTTGTTGCTGAAAACAAAGCTTTTCGAACTCAAGGTGGCTTCGTTTCCCCAAATATCAGTCACCATTCCACCGGCTTCTTTCACCATCAAAAGAACAGGTGCAACATCCCAAGGGTTTGCTCTGCGCGCAACGAAAAAGTCAAACCTTCCACACGCCACATAAGCTCCTGCCAGAATTGCGCTTCCCATTATTCTCATTCTTCGTACTCTTTTTTCCATCAAGCTTAAGAATTTCCCAGTAAAATCAATGTAAAATCCAACGTTTCCAATACAGTCTTTCAATTTATCGTTGGAAGAAACCTTAATTCTTTCGCCGTTTTTATAAGCACCTTGGTTTTGAACACAGTAAAAGGTTTCGTTCAAAACAGGATCGTGCGCAACTCCGAGCACTACGTTGCCTTTTTCAACGTAAGCTATGCCGACACCGAAAGATGGTAAACCATGGACAAAATTCATCGTTCCATCTATTGGGTCAATGATCCAAAGTTTATCTCCATCTTCAAAAAGTCCTTCTTCGGCTAAGATTGAATCTTCCGGAAAATTTTTTCGTATTTGGTCTACTATCATTTTCTGTGCTTGTTTGTCGCAATCAGTTACCAGATCCTGGAAAGAGCTTTTTTCACGAACGTTTTCGGCTCTTCCCCAGTATTGAAGCAAATAAAAACCAACTTGTCTTGACAGTTTTATTGCAAAGTCTAGCCTATCCATACTTTTCCTCCTATGAAATTAAGGGGTCCGTAACGGACCCCTTTCGTGGTGGGTGCGGCAGGGATTGAACCTACGACCTCTTCCTCGTCAAGGAAGCGCTCTTCCACTGAGCTACGCACCCACGCCTTCATTATGATAGCATATCCTTAGAAACATTTCAAGTACCCTACTCATATTTCCAAGAGGAGGGATAAACGATGGTGATAAAACCTGAAGAGATGAAGGTGGATTTGATTGAAAACATGAGGGGTGGCAAAGGTAAGGTCGAGATTCAACACCTTGTTGACAAGCAGCTTCTTGAAGGCAAGGCAAGGTTGTTTGCGAAGTTAACGGTTAAACCGAATTCTTCTGTTGGCTTTCACAAACATGAAAACGAGTTCGAAATTTTTTACATTCTTTCCGGAAAAGGATTGTTTCACGAAGACGACAAAACTATACCTATTCAAGCTGGAGATGTTTGTTTGACACAATCAGGACACAGCCATTCGATTGAAAACACATCTGAAACGGAGGATTTAGTTTTTCTAGCTGTTATATTCCTTCTTTAGGTTCTCTTATTTTTAAAGCGTTTTTTATGCTCGTACATCAGTTCGTCTAGCTGTTTTAGAACGGCTTGTATGTCTATCTCACGTGATGGTTTGAACTCAATTATACCATAGCTTATCGATACGTTTACTTGTTGAAGTTGCTTTGGTTTTTCCTCATCGTTGAGTACATTTAAAATTCTTTGCATTATAAGCTCGGCTTCTTTTTTTTCGAACTTCTGGAAGGATTATCAAAAACTCATCGCCGCCCATTCTTGCAATGTGATCGCTTCTTCGAAGGTATTTTTTAATCTTGTTTATAACATGGCGAAGCAATATATCACCCACGTCGTGGCCAAAGTTGTCGTTGACGAACTTCAAACGATCCACGTCGAAATAACAAAGTGAAACGACTGACAAATTTGTTTTAAGAAGCTTTTCGAGTATTTCAAGTGCTGCTCTTCTGTTCAAAGTACCCGTTAGTTCATCAACTGTTGCAAGTTCTGCGAGTTTTCTCTGAACTTCCATTTGAAACTTTATTTGCTCCGAAAGCTTTTGAATTTGCTTGCTCATTGAGCTTGCCGATTGACGAAGGTTTGATATTAATTCTTCGTATCTTCGTATCAATCGATCGATTTCCTCTATCCCGGTTTGCGAGGTTTCCTGATTTTCTTCAAAGACACGCTGAACCAAAGTGTCTATCACGTTCACTATTTTCTTTGCTGAAGTTATGCTCGAAAGCATAAATATAACAATTAGTCCAGCAAAAATTGAATTCAAAGCTATCAAAAATGTGTTTCTCGCATTGTATAGCGGAAAAGTTGAAAGTTCATCTTTACCATAAAAGTAAAAGGGCAATCTTTATGCTTTACCAACCCGTACACCGCCGTTGTTTTATCAGGATTCTTGACTACGAAAAAACCTTCGTTTGACAGCCGTTGAAAGTTTTTCCTATCTTCTTCCGTCAATCTGAACTCAGGTGAAATTGGTGCAAGGTTTTCTGTGAAGATCAAAATTTCAGTCAAAGTCGAAACGGAACTTAAAAGCTCTTTCAGCGAGGCCAAAAATCTTTCCACGTTTTGCTTGCCAACAAAAATCCCTATCTCAAAAATTCTTCCATCGTCTAACTTCACATAGGAAAAGAATCTGGGTAAACCTGTTTTGACTTCGAAAGTGAGTGGGTCGAAAAGTTTTTGGCCAGGTTTAAGCGTTGAAAGTTTTTCCCAGTAGAATATTTTCAAAGATAGGTTCAAACCAAGATCGGGTGGATAATTTGTCCTTTCAATAACGCCATTTTCGTTAATTAAATACCAGTTGATCGGCTCATCTTTGTTCCACAAATTTTCCAAAATGTTTTGAATTTGTTCATCTAAAGCGTTTGGATTGATTTTGAGGTAATTGTACATTGTATCCAAAAATTTTTCTAGATCGCTTAAAGCTATGTTGTATAAATCTGTTAAAGTCAGCATAGTAAGCTGTGTTGTTTTCAAGGTGTAATTTGCCAAAGGCAAAATCATATTTTTATATACAAATTATCGAAAAGTTTCAAAAAAGTAAGATTTAGAACGGCGAAAATCATCGCCGCTACAAACAAGACCAGTTTGAGGTTGTTGATGAAAAGTTTTCGAATAGTTGAGGCTTTCAAACGCTTTCACCTCAGGTTTCATTATTGGTTCAAAAATATTATAGCCAAAATGCAGCAGAAAAGAAGATTCGCAAAAACTGTTTAGTGTATAATCGAAAAAGGGAAGCAAGAAACAGGGGAAGGATATGAAAAGGCTTTTCATAAGTGATCTTCACATTGCAGACGGCTCATCAAAAGATGATTTTCAGTTTGACCTAGAGCTAGCAGATCTGCTAGACGATTTTTCGCACCAGTCTGATGTTGAGCTGGTCATCGTTGGTGATGGTCTTGAAATACTTGAAAGCCAAGCTGTGAAAGAACTAGGTCTTTTACCTTTTGATCAATTGATTGAAAAGATTGACGAAACTGTTGTTGTTGAGATATTCAAACAGCATCCAATTGTCTTCGAGGCGTTTAGGAAATTTTCGAAAAATCACAGGATAGTTTACATCGTTGGAAACCATGACTATTACCTTTTGAAAAACAAGAAGCTGAAAGAAAAGCTTAAGGAATTTTTCAACATCGAGATAGTTCCGTATTACTACATTCCAGAAGTTGGAATTCTTGCCATGCACGGCAACCAGTTTGATATCATAAACAAGTTTGGATATGATAAGAAAAACGGTTCTTTGGTTCCCCCACTCGGTGATTACATCGCAAGGTACATGATGTTCTTTTTCGATGAAAAGGTAAAGTCGCTTGTTCCAGAGGACATAATTCGTGATTACGATAACGTCAGGCCAATGCTCGATGTTTTTCATTGGTTCAAATGGGCAATCGATGTTTACGAAGTTAGTTTCGATATTCTTGAAATGTGGATAAGCACTTTTTTGAAAATGATGAGAACTGCCGATGCAAAATTCTGGATGAGAAAAAACTTTCCAATAATGAGTTGTATGTCGAAGCTTTTTCTCAACAAAGCCGGCGGAATGAAGCTTGGATCACTTCTGGTTAGACTTGCGATGAAAATTCGCCGGGTGAGAAACACAGATTACCTGTACAGAGCCGCAAAAGGATTGCTTTTGGGTAAAAGGAAGTTGAAGAAAGAAGATCTTTTGGGGTATGAAGACGGTAAAGTTGAATTCGAAAAACTAAACGGTGTGATCTTTGGACACATTCACCACAGCACGTTTAGAATAATTCCGTGCAACGGTTCCAACAAATTCTATGTGAACTGTGGTTCTTGGAGGCCAGTTGTTGAAAAAGTGAACGGAAAAAAGAAATATGGTTTTCACAAGAAAGCAGAACTGTTTTACGCTTTGATAATTGATGGGAAAAATTCGGATTTGGAGATAATCATCAATACTACGAATAAGTTGATGAAAAGTAAATTGTTGTGAGGTGATTTGTTTGCTAAAACAGATGATAAAAGAAACCGTTGAAAAAGCTGTTTTGGATGTTGTTGGACAAATTTATCCATTTGAAGTTCAGCAAGCACCGAAGCAATTCGGTGATTTTGCAACCAATGCCGCCTTGGTAGGAGCAAAATACGTTGCCAAATCCCCAATGAATTACGCTGAGCAGCTTAGAGAAAGGTTGCTAGAAACAGATTTGTTTGAGAGCGTAGACATAGCAAAACCTGGATTTATAAATTTCAAATTGAGAAAACCTGCGCTTTTAACGGTGTTGAAACGAATAGTGGAAAACGATGGTTATCCGATTTCAAAAATTTCGTCCGAGAAAATTCAGTTTGAATATGGAAGTGCAAATCCAACGGGACCGTTCACAGTTGGACATGGCAGGCAGTTGGTTATCGGAGACGTTCTTTCGAATGTTTTTAAGCAGCTAGGCTACGATGTAACTAGAGAAATGTACATAAACGATGCTGGCAGGCAGATAAAACTTCTTGGAAGATCGCTTTGGGTTAGGTACAACCAACTTTTGGGTGTTGAAAATCTTGAAATTCCGCAGGATGGTTACCATGGAGAGTACTTGATAGACATAGCCAAGAAGCTCATAGAAGAGCAGGGTGAAAAGTTTAAGGAAAAGTGGGATGAAGAGATAAGTAGCTTTTTTGAAACCTATGCTGTAAAAAGCATCCTTGAAGACATGAAGCATGATTTGAATGATCTTGGATGCACTTTTGACGTTTATTATTCGGAGAAATCCTTGATAGAAGATGGTACAGTTAATGAGGTTTTAAAGATTTTGGAAGAGAAAGGTTACACTTACTGGAAAGATGGAGCTCTTTGGTTTAAAGTTTCTGAGCTTGAAAATGAGGAAGACAAAGTTTTGATCAAAAAGGATGGAAGTTTAACTTACTTTCTAACAGACATAGCTTATCACTACAAGAAGTACAAAAGAGGTTTTGCAAAAGTTTACGACATATGGGGTTCGGACCACCATGGTCACATTCCAAGAATGCGCGCAGCGATGAAGGCACTCGGATTACCTGATGGCTTTTTCAACGTGATACTCCATCAATTCGTAACGCTTAAAAGAGGGCAGGAAATCGTTCGAATGTCAACTAGAGCAGGTGAGTTTGTAACTTTAAGGGAATTGATGGACGAAGTTGGCGTCGATGCAACTAGGTACTTCTTCGCGATGATAGATCCAAACACGCATATGATTTTCGACCTAAATCTTGCCAAGGCAAAGTCGATGGACAACCCGGTTTACTACGTTCAATACGCACATGCGCGAATATGCAGCTTGTTTGAGCAAGCAAAGCTTAAAAACGTCGAATTCGTCAAAGGAAAGGATTTGGAACTACTTGGTGAAGAACCAGAACTCGATTTGATAAGAACCTTGGATGGCTTTGAAGATGCTCTCCTGGATGTTGCAAGAACTCTTTCTCCAAACAAACTAACTCAGTACCTTGAAGCTTTGGCATATTCTTTCCACACCTTTTACACGAAGTGTTTGATCGTTGATCCAAACAACCCAAAATTGTCCAACGCAAGATTGAATTTGTCTTACGGAACCCTTGTGGTTTTAAAGAAAGGTTTGCAATTGCTTGGTGTAAGTGCTCCAGAAAAGATGTGATATTTATGGCAAAAGTGTTACTTGCAATCATCGGTACTGGTTTGTTGTACCTTGTTGAAAGGAATTTGTTCAATACTTTGTTGTTCTTTGTGATTTTAACTTTGAGTTCTGTTTATTTTGTTGTGTTCTCAAAAAACAGAAAAATTGACACTTTGCACACGTTGACGATTATATTAACTTTCGCAGCTGCTGTTCTTCCAAAGCTAAAGGGAGCGGGATCTTACAGTGTTGCGCCGTTTTACCTGGCGGTTTTAACCCTTGTGCCTTACGACTTAACTTATTACAAAAAAATCTGGTATATTTTTTGGTTTTCCTTTTGGCTTCTTGTTTCTTACGGTTTGTACAGGATAACTTGGTTTAAACTCGGTAGATACTCGATTTTAGTTTTTCTTGTGATCGCACCGATAGCGCTTCGCGATTTGTTCGAGAGGAGGAAAGGTTGTGGTAGAAAGGTATGCCCTATCTCCGATGAAAGAACTTTGGACGACGAAAGCAAATCTTGAAAGATGGCTTGAAGTAGAACTTGCTGTGATGGAAGCTTACGAAAAGCTTGGTATGATACCAGCAGGTTCAGCCGAGAAAGCTAAAAAGAATGCGGTTATAGATTTAAAACTGTTTGAAGAGTTTGAAAAACAAACCGATCATGAAGTCATAGCCTTTGTGAAGATGGCTACGAGCAAAATGGGTGATGAAGCGCGCTTTTTCCACTATGGTTTGACTTCTTCTGATGTTATAGATACGGCGCTTTCTTTAGCTTTGGTTAAAGCTTGCGATTTGATAATCGAACAACTTGACAAACTTCTTCAGGTTCTTTGGAAACTTGCCCTGGAGCACAAGGAAACTTTGACCATTGGAAGAACGCACGGTGTTCACGCTGAACCAACCAGCTTTGGTTTAAAGGTGTTGAACTGGTATGCTGAGATGCTCAGAAACAAAGACAGACTTTTGTATGCAAGAAGGCAGATAAGCTATGGAAAGATAAGTGGAGCTGTCGGAAATTATGCAAATGTTCCGCCTGCCGTTGAAAAGCTTGCCCTTGAGATTTTGGGGCTTCAACCAACACCTGTTTCCAGCCAAATAGTTAACAGAGATCACCACGCCTTCTTCGTATTTACTTTGGCTTTGCTAGCAAGTGGAATAGAAAGGATTGCCACCGAAATAAGGCATCTTCAAAAAACCGAAGTGCTGGAAGTTCAAGAACCTTTCAAAGAGGGTCAAAAAGGTTCCAGCGCGATGCCGCACAAGCAAAACCCAATTCTGTGTGAAAGGTTGTGTGGACTTGCAAGAATCATGCGTTCGTATGTCAGTGTTGCGTTGGAAAACAACAACCTTTGGCACGAAAGGGACATCTCACACTCTTCGGCTGAAAGGTACATCTTTCCGGATGCGACTCAAACGATCTACTACATGCTTGTCAAGACCGTTTATCTGCTTGAAAACCTTGTTGTCTACAAAGATAGGATGTTGAAGAATTTGAATTTGACCAACGGGCTAATTTTTTCCCAAAAGCTCATGCTTGCGTTGATAGACAAAGGTATGTCAAGGAGCGAAGCTTATGATCTGGTTCAAAATCTTTCGCTCAGGTGTTGGAAAACGGGCGAAAGTTTAAAAGAACTTGCAAAGAAAAATATCTCGATTTTGAATGAGGAAGAAATTGAAAAGATTTTTGATCCAAGGGAATATTTGAAAAATGTTGATGAAATATACTCAAGGTTTGGGGGAGGATGGCAAAGTTGAACGCCGCGGTGATAGGTCTTCAATGGGGAGATGAGGGAAAAGGAAAGGTGGTTACATATCTTTCAAAGGATTTTGACTGTGTTGTAAGGTATTCTGGGGGAAGCAATGCCGGTCACACTGTTGACTACGGAGATTTCAAAGTTGTTCACCACCTTGTTCCTTCGGCAAACGTCAAAAAGCAGAAGATGATGTACATAGGCTCCGGCGTTGTGATCGACCTACAGGTGCTTTTGGAGGAAATCGAGCAACTTGAAAAAATGGTTCCAGGTTCAAGGAATCTGCTTAGGATCTCAAATCAAGCCCACGTTGTTCTACCGATTTACAGAGAACTTGACGCAAAAATAGATTCGTCGCGGTTAAGCACAATCGGTACAACAAGAAGGGGAATAGGTTTGTCTTATGCCAGCAAAGCTTTAAGATGTGGGCTTAGACTTGAGGATCTTCAGGATGAGGAAACAACAAGACAGAGAATACAAGAAATCGTTTCGATATGGAAATTGGATGTGAATTTAAATGAAATTGTCCAAGATTTATACGAGAAATACGAAAGAATCAAGGATTTGATTATCAACACTGTTGAAGCAATAAGAACACTTGCTGGGAAAAGCCTTCTTTTTGAAGGTACACAAGGTGTTTTGCTCGATGTTGATGCAGGTACCTATCCTTTTGTAACTTCAACAAATTGTTCCAGTACGGGAATTCAGTCCGGCTTTGGGTATCCCGTTGTCGTTGACGAAATCTTCGGGGTTTTCAAAGCTTATACAACACGCGTAGGAGAAGGTCCGTTCCCGACTGAACTGAAGGGCGAGGAAGGAGAAAAACTTAGAAAACTCGGAGGAGAATACGGTGCAACCACTGGAAGGCCTAGAAGATGTGGATGGTTGGACTTGGTCTTGCTAAAGTACGCTGTTGAAGTGAGTGGTTGCAAAAGCTTGATACTCACAAAATCCGATGTGTTGTGTGGCTATGGAAAGATTGGAGTCTGCGTGGCTTACAAAGTCGCCGGGAAGATTTTGGAAGCTGTTGACAATCTTTCTTGTTTATCCAAAGCTCAGCCGATTTACGAGTACCTCGATGGGTGGTCAAAGCTTTCATCAAAGCAATTTGAAAAATTCATCGAGAAGGTAGAAAAAGCAACTGGTGCAAGGATAGTTTACATTTCGACAGGTCCAAGGGTGGATGAGATGGTAAAACTTTGATAGGGGGGTGCGCACGGTGGACATCGTGGAAGCCGTTAAAACAAGAAGGAGTATAAGGAGATACGAGCCAAGGGATGTTCCAAAGGAAATCATAGTGGAAATCCTTCAGCTTGCCCTCAACGCCCCAAGCGCTGGGAACAGACAACCTTGGAGGATTCACGTAGTTAGGGATTACAGACTTAAAGAGCTTTTGACTGACGCAGCTGGTGGTCAGATGTTTATAATGGAAGCGCCTTGGGTGATATGCGTTGTTGCCGTTCCTGAGGAAAGCGCTTCTAGGTACGGTGAAAGGGGAAGAAGTCTTTACTGTATTCAAGATACCGCTGCTTTGATAACTCACATCTTGCTTTTGGCTAGAAACTATGGTCTTGACACCTGTTGGGTGGGAGCCTTTGACGAAAAGAAAGTTGCAGAAGTTTTGAATCTTCCAGTAGGCCATCGTTGCGTTGCGATAATTCCTATTGGTTATGCCGGTGAGCCAAGGAAGGATAGGCCAAGGAAATCTTTGTCAGAAATAGCCGTATTCCACGAGTGAAGGAGGTTGAGTTATGGCGGTCAACTTAACAGGTAGATCACTTTTAACCCTTCTTGAGTACACACCTGAGGAGATTGAATACTTACTCGATCTTTCCTTTGAAGTTAAAAGAGAAAGCAGAGCAAAGGTTGTCCACAGGAGGTTTGTTGGGAAAACTTTGGCGATGATTTTCGAAAAAAGGTCAACCAGAACAAGGCTTGCCTTTGAAACAGCCTTTGCAGAAGAAGGAGGTCATCCGATATTTCTCTCAATCCAGGACATACAGCTTGGTGCAAAAGAATCCATAGAGGATACGGCAAGGGTTCTTGGGAGAATGGTCGATGCAATAATGTTCAGAGGTTTCAAGCAGGAAACGGTGGAAATCCTTGCAAAATACGCAGGTGTTCCGGTTTACAATGGTCTGACCGATACTTTCCATCCAACGCAGGTTCTGGCTGATTTGATGACCATCAAGGAAGTTTTTGGAAGACTAAGAGGCATAAAACTTGTCTTCATGGGAGACGGGAGAAACAACATGGCAAATTCTCTGATGATAGGTTGTGCAAAAATGGGAATGCACTACGTGATCTGCGCACCGAAGCAGCTGCATCCCGACAAAAACTTGCTTGAAACTTGCTTGAAAGTGGCTGCCGAAACCGATGCAAAGATAGAGATAATCGAAGACCCAGACAAAGCCGTCGAAGGAGCCGATGTCATATACACAGACGTTTGGGCGTCCATGGGTGAAGAGGATAAACAACAGGAAAGAGAAAAGTTGTTAAGACCTTATCAAGTTAACGAAGAACTTATGAGAAAAACAGGGAAAAAAGAAACCATCTTCATGCACTGCTTGCCTGCAGTCAAAGGTCAGGAGGTAACTTACGAAGTCATAGAAGGAAAACAAAGCAAAGTGTGGGATGAATCTGAGAACAGAAAGCACACGATAAAAGCTTTGATGATCGCCACGTTGCTGTGAAAAAAGAAAAAAGCGGAGCCAAACAGCTCCGCTTTCTTTTAAGGCTTGATTCAGTTTATAAGCGTTACGTTGACAGCTTGTGGACCTTTGCTTGTCTGCTGAACTTCAAACTGAACCTTTTGGCCTTCCTTGAGTGTTTTGAATCCATCAACCTTTATGGCTGAAAAGTGTACAAACACATCTTCGCCATTTTCCTTGGTGATGAATCCATAACCTTTTCTTGGATCAAACCACTTGACTGTACCTTTGAACATGCTAACTCCTCCCAAACTTGGCGGGTCATCCCGCTGAAACTGTATCCATATTAACATGGATTTTTTCGGTTGAGACTTGGTGGCGAATAAAACATCGAAAAGACATCGTGTTGTTACATAAGTATTTTTAAACCACGCCAAAAGCCCCAACCAAGAGGTTGTTTGACCAAAAGTTTTTTCACAGACTGCAGTCCATATATACAGTATACGTTTGGGGAAAATTTAACATTTTCGAAAGAACGCTACTTTAGAGAAGAAAGTATTACTTCGCTCAAGTTTTTTGCTTTTTCAGCGAAAAAACTTCAACTGGGACTTGAAAACCCCCAAAGTATGTGGTAACATATATTAACGGCGGTGTAGCTCAGGTGGTTAGAGCGAGTGATTCATAATCACTATGTCGTGGGTTCGAGTCCCACCGCCGCCACCAGGGGCTTTTGCCCCTTTTATTTTTATGGCATAATTGCCATAGAAATTGCTATAGTACAAGGAGGTATGGATGTGAAAGTGTTCATGTTGATTATTCACTCATTACTTTCTGCAGGGTTGATTTTCATGGTTTTGAACCAGATGGAAAAATTCGCAGAGCTTGGAGGAGCTTTTGGAAGTGGTGCTTTGTACACCATGTTTGGAAGGAAGAAAGGTCTTGACACATCTGGAAAGATAACCCTTTTTCTGTCCATAGCCTTTTTTGTAAGTTGTATAGTAACGGCTTTCGTTTTGTCGAGGTGATCCAATGCAGCCTGAGAAACAGGTTGAATACTTGACTAGAAACGTTGTCGACCTTGTTTCAAGAGAAGAATTGTTGGAAAGAATCAGGACAAAAGGACAACTCCGTGTAAAGCTCGGCGTTGATCCATCAAGACCGGATCTTCACCTTGGTCATGCCGTTGTGCTTTTTAAACTTAGAGAATTTCAAGATCTTGGACATCACGTCATTTTGATCATCGGAGATTTCACCGCGATGATAGGAGACCCTTCTGGCCGAAATACAACAAGACCCATGTTGAGCGAAGAAGAAGTCAAGGAAAATGCAAAAACTTATCAAGAGCAAGCTTTCAAAATCCTTGATCCAGAAAAAACTGAAGTTCGCTTCAACAGCGAATGGCTTGGAAAGATGACATTTGCGGATGTCATAAAACTAGCCGCAAAATACACCGTCGCAAGAATGCTTGAAAGAGACGATTTTGCAAAAAGGTACGCTTCAAACGAACCGATATCCATCAGCGAATTTTTGTATCCACTTGCTCAAGCATACGATTCTGTGGCAATTCAAGCAGACGTTGAGCTTGGTGGAACTGATCAATATTTCAACTTACTTGTTGGAAGAAAAATTCAGGAAGAGTTTGGACAAAAGCCTCAAATCGTCATGACGATGCCCATAATCGAGGGAACAGATGGAAAGCTAAAAATGAGTAAAAGCTATGGAAATTACATCGCTTTCAACGATCCGCCTTTGGAGATGTACGGAAAACTCATGTCCATACCCGATGAGCTTATAATCAAATACATGAGGCTTTTAACGAAGATTCCAGATGAGGAAATCGATCGGTACGAAGCTTTGATGAATTCAAAGTCGATCAACCCAAGGGATGTTAAAATGAGGTTGGCTTTCGAAATAACCAAGTTTTTCCATGGAGAAGAGGAGGCAAAAAGCGCTGAAGAAGAATTTATCCGTATTTTCAGGGAAAAAGAACTTCCAACTGATATACCAGTTGTAACGCTTGACAAAGATGAGGTAGAATTGGTAGAATTGCTTGTGAACTTGAATGTCGCTTCAAGTCGAAGCGAAGCGCGCAGGTTGATAACCCAAGGCGGAGTAAGGTTGGACGATGAAAAAATTTTGGACATCCATGCTAAAATAATATTAGACCGAGAAAGGATCCTAAAGGTTGGAAAAAGAAACTTTTTCAAGTTAAAAAGGTCTTGACTTTACGGTGTCTTCAATATTATAATTTTTTCTGAAGTTTGACGTTTTGATTTTTGGTCTTTGAAAAGTTGGGGGGTAATGCCAACCTCAATAACAAGCATAATGTGAAGGGAGGTTGAAGTTATGAAAAAACTACTCGTATTAGCCTTGGCAATCGTCGTAGCAGTAGGGGTATTTGCAGATATGTTTCCTGATGTTCCCAAAACTCATTGGGCTTACGAGTACGTCAAACATTTGAAGGATAAGGGCATTGTCATTGGCTATCCCGATGGTACATTCAAAGGAGATCGCAACATCACCCGCTACGAAGAAGCAGCAATGATAAGCAGGTTGATAGGTTTAATCGAAAGTGAAATCGTCGGACCACACATCAGCAATGTGTTGAAGGTGCTTGATGCCATCAGCCTGAGGTTGGGAACAACAGTACAAAAAGTCGACGCACTTGAGAAGAAGGTTGCTGAAATTGAGGCAAAGATTGGTGCAGCTGAAACAGTAACCGAAATTGCTCAACTTAAGGCTCAGATTTTGGACCTTTCAAAAGCCCTTGAAGCTTTGAAGCAAACAGTCAACATCCACGACAAAGATGTCATCAAACTCTATGAAGCTATTGCAAATCTGCAGAAAGGTCTTTCAGCTGTCAACGACACAGTCAAAGCAGTTACAGAAAAAGTTGAAAAACTCGAAGCAGAGTTTGGAGATTTTTCCAAGTTGCATGACGAGCAAGTTGACTATATCATGGATGAGCTTGAATCCGTCAATGCACAACTGGATGAGCTAAGGGAAGGTTTGTTTGCCATCAGGGAGGATCTTGAAACACGGATAGGTTTTGTGAGGAATGATCTAGAAGCTTTGAAAGCAGAACTAAGTCAAAAGGTTGAAGTTTTGGAAAAATCGGTAGCTTCCTTGGATGAAAAAGTAGCAGCTCTTCAAGCAGCCGATGAAGAGATCTTTGCAAAGATTAAAGATATCGAAAAGAGACTTTTTGCAATTGAGCCAATTAAGAATGTAGTCAGAGACCTGACAAAGAAAGTTGCTGAACACGATGAAAAGCTTGCTTCTATTGAAGAAACAGTTGGAGATCTTTCGATGACCTTGGACAGCGCAGTCATGAACCTTGGCAACTTGATGGTAAAATTCGAAAGAACACAAGCAGATGTTAACACTTTGAAGGATAAGGTGGCAAACCTTGAAGTCAAGGTCTCAGATCTTGACACCGCCAAAGCAGAACTTCAAAAGAAAGTTGTCGAACTTGAAAAGGCAAATGCCGTTGCAACAGGTGCTGCAATTGGTGCTATAATAATTGCAGTTACCGCCTTGATATTGGGAGTAATGTATTAATCCCCGTGGTGGGGTAAAAATCCAAAAAACTTTAAAAGGAGGGTGTTAAGGTATGAAGAAACTTTTGGCAGTAGTTTTGGTAGCCTTGCTAAGCGTCGGAGCTTTTGCTGCTGTTAACTTCAGCGGATCACTTGACGTCACAAACAAACTTACTTACACTCCTGGTGCCACGCCGTCAGAGCTGAAGTGGGAAGTAACACCATCCGGTAGTGTTTCAATCAGTGCTTCTGGTAGTGACGAAATAACAGGATTCAGTGCAACAATCAATTGGGATGGAAAAGCAGAGGGTTACGTCTGGTGGAAACCTTATGTCTCTGAGGCGTTGACAATTCAACTGAATGCCGGAACAATTGACGGAAAAGGTCAAGTACAATCTGTTTTCACATTGAAGCCATCTGATGATCTTAAGGACACTCTGACTGTGTCGTTGTATCCGAATGCCTATAAACCTGCGTATTTGTTTGAGCTTGATGTATCAAACAAATTGGAATTCATGTTCCTGACACTGACCACAACAGTAAAGGAAGTCGTAAAGAATGCTGAGGCTGCGAAGGTTGATCTTGCAGCTGGTGTTACCCTCGATGCAGCCAAGTTGTTGGGCATTGCTGATGCTACTTTGAAGTTCAAGGCGGACTTTGGAATTAAGGCGCCTGACGCACAACCTCTTAAGAGCTGGTCAGTTGGCGCAGACTTTGGAATTGATAAGTACAAGGGTAGCGTTAGCTTCAACCATGAGAACAAACTTACCGCAAAGCTCGAGACAACATTGTTGGCACCTGTAACCATAGGCGGTTCAGTAACGGTTAAAACAGAAGATCCTGTTGGATCAATGGAACTGAATGCTTATGCGAAATGGACACTTGGTGTTCTCAGCAATACACTGTCTCTTGGGTACAACGCAGCAACCAAAGGTGCAACGGTTTCTTTGACAAACAGCGTAAGCTTCTAATCAAAAGTCGAGTTGCATAAACCCCGGCATATGCCGGGGTTTTGTTTTTTGGTGTAGAATCTTTCTGGAGGTGCTAACATGCTTTTGACAGGCATTATCGTTGCGATCCTTGTGATAATTGTTTTTGCCTTCATAGGCATTTACAACAGTTTGGTCATCAAGAAAAAGCGTGTTGAAAACGCATGGAGTCAGATCGAGGTTCAGCTTAAAAGACGGCACGATTTGATTCCAAATCTTGTCAACGCCGTGAAAGGTTACATGAAGTTCGAGAAAGAAACTCTGGAAGCTGTCATAAACGCACGTGCAAAGGCTGTTTCAGGAAAAAATATTGATGAAAGAATTAAAGCTGAAGGTGAGCTTTCTGGAGCTTTGGGAAGGCTTTTGGCTGTTTTTGAAAGATATCCAGAGCTTAAATCAAACCAGCAAGTTTCTCAACTTATGGAGGAACTCACAAGCACTGAGAACAGAATTACCTACGCACGACAGTTTTACAACGACACGGTTATGAAGTACAACACTTCTTTGGAGGTATTTCCTTCAAATATCATTGCCAGAAGTTTTGGTTTCAAACCATTCCCGTTCTTCGAAGCTCAAGCAGCTGAAAAAGAAACCCCAAAGGTTGATCTTACTTTCTAAGGGGATAAAGTATGGACTATCTTGTACAGCAGAAGAAAAATCTTAGGAAAACTTATCTACTTGTTTCGATCTTCATCTTCATGATGGGTTTTCTTGGGCTTTTAATTGACGGGCTTTTTGGAGTTTTTCCGTTTGGAACAATTGTTCTTCTTCTCATCGCTATGGTGCAAATTCTTGTTGGAATTGGTGGGGGTGCTTTGCTTGTTTTAAAATCGGTGAATGCAAAACCGGTAGATGAAAAAATCTTTGAACATAAACAGCTTAAGAACATCGTTGAAGAACTTTCAATAGCTGCAGGGTTAAAAACTCCGCCGAGTGTTTACGTTATGGAAGATGAAAACATCAACGCTTTTGCAACGGGATTTGAGCAGGATAAAAGTGCCATATGCGTTACAACAGGTCTTTTGAAAAGCTTAAATCGCGAAGAAACTGAGGGTGTTGTTGCCCACGAAATAAGTCACATTTTGAACAAAGATACATTGTTGATGACCACCATAAGCGCAATCCTTGGCACGATGGTTTTGGTTCAACTTTTTGCCTGGAGGCTTTTAAGAAGCTTTCTGTGGTATGGCGGTGTAAGCAGCAGAAGGTCAAGAGGTGGAAAGAAAAGCGATGGAGCAGGTTACATCGTTCTTGCCTTGCTGGTGATAGCTCTTTTTGCCACGCTTTTTTCCTTCATTGGAAGGATAACGATTTTTGCCGTTTCGAGAGCCAGAGAGTATTTAGCGGACGCAAAGGCTGTTGAGCTTACAAGAAATCCAAAGGGTTTAGCAAACGCTTTGAGAAAGATTGCAAAAACAAGTTTGAAAAAGGGTAAGGTTAAAGGAGCAACAATTGCAACGGCGCATTTGTTCATAAGTGATCCTTTGAAAAGAAGTGTTAACAACAAGGAAGGCTTTATAGCAGATCTTTTCAGCACCCATCCACCGATTCACAAAAGAATTGCCATTTTGGAGAAAATCCCAGAGGAAGAAGTTTTGAAAGAGCTTCAGCTTTCCTGAGCTATTTTGTATTGCAAAGCTTCGGCAACGTGTTTTACGGATACTTTGTCGCTTGATTCAAGGTCTGCTATGGTTCTTGAAAGTCGAAGGATTTTGTCTATGCTTCTTGCTGAAAGAGAGTATTTGACAGCCGCGTTTTTCAAAAGTTCGTGGCTTTTTTCATCGAGTTGAACAAACTGCTTAAGAAGTCTTGATGGAATGGTTGCGTTGGTCTTGAAAGGATAGTTTGAATATCTTTTTGCTTGAATTTCCCTTGCCTTCACAACTCTTTCACGGATCTTTTCGCTTGGTTCTGAGACGTTTTTGGAAAACAGCTCTTCAAAATCCATCCTCGGTACTTGAACCAATATGTCAATTCTGTCAAGAATTGGTCCAGACACCTTTTTGTTGTACCTCACAACGTCGTACGGGCTGCAGCTACAAACAGCCTTTGGATCACCATAGTTTCCGCACGGACATGGGTTCATGGCGGCTATTAATGTGAACCTTGCAGGGTAAGTTACAACCGCTTTTGCCCTTGCGACCGTCACGATGCCTTCTTCCAAAGGCTGTCTTAAAGCTTCGATGACGTCTCTTCTAAATTCCGGAAATTCGTCCAAAAAGAGTACTCCGTTGTGTGCAAGTGTGACTTCACCAGGTTTTGCGTCGTTCCCACCGCCGATTATCGCAACGCTTGAGGCTGTGTGATGGGGTGCTCTAAAAGGTCTTGTTACTTTCTTACCGTCGATTGGCATCACAGTGCTGTAGATTCTGAGGATTTCGATCGCTTCCTGTTCGGTTAAAGGTGGTAAGATGGTGGGAAATCTTCTTGCAAGCATGGTTTTTCCAGAGCCTGGGCTTCCTTTCATCAAGACGTTGTGTCCACCTGCTGCCGCTATTTCCAAAGCCCTTTTTGCAACTTGTTGTCCTTTTACGTCGGCAAAGTCCAAATCGCTTTCAAAACCAACCGAGTTTATCCCAAGGTACTTGACCGGTTCGTATTTGACCAAACCATTTACGAATTCAACGACTTGTCTAAGCTCATCAAAGGCGTATACGTTCAATCCTTTGACCATCTGAGCTTCTTCGATGTTTTCCTTTGGAACGATGATTATTCCTTTGTAGTTTTCTTCTGCAAGTTGAAGAAGTATAGTCAAAACCCCTCTTACTCCCCTTATTTTTCCCTCCAAGGAAAGTTCTCCAACTGCCAAAAGATCCATCTGGTTGATGGTTCCTGTTGCCTGAAGTATTCCCACGGCTATTGGAAGATCAAGCAAAGAACCTTCTTTTTTCACATCTGCAGGTGCCAAGTTGACGATAATCCTTCCGTGTGGAAAGCTAAAGCCAGAGTTTTTCAAAGCGCTTTTGACTCTTTTTTTACTTTCCTTGACAGCCGTATCACCAAGTCCAACGATGTCAACATCGTGTATAACGCTCTTTTTGTCAATGTCAACTTCAACCGTTACCTTGGTTACGTTCAAACCGACAACCGTTGCTGAAAAAGTCTTTGAAGGCATTTTCTATCCCCCATCACCAGAGTGGAATTCTCGCTGGCAAAAGGTGGGCAACAATAAAGCCCAAAGCAATTCCTGCAAAAGCTTCGGTCCAGGTGTGACCAAGATCGTCTCTAACATGAGGTCTCAAGTTAACGGCATCTGCGACGATGACCATCAAAAGCATTGCGGCGACGGCTGTTATTGGGGAAGAATAGCCGGTGCATCTTCCTACGGAAAAAGCAAGTCCTGATGCGGCAGCGGCATGCCCGCTTGGCATTCCACCATATCTTTTAAAAGTTGAAAGCTTTCCGGTTAAAATCACCTTTATTCCCTGAGCCGCAAGAAAGGACAAAACGGCGGCTATCAAAGGGGTGTTTTTCAAAAGGTCAACTATGGAATAGAAAGTGGACAACGTCTCCCTCCTTGATTACGTAGTCTTTTCCATAGGCTTTCACAAAACCTTTTTCTTTTGCCTCTTTAAAGCAAGAGAATTTGATCAATTCATCAAAAGGTATTACTTCGGCTTTCACAAAGCCTTTTTGTATGTCGGTGTGAATCAAACCTGCTGCATCGTAAGCGTTCATGCCTTCTGGTATTAGCCAGCTTCTTGCCTCGTTTTTTGTCGCAGTTAAAAAACAGATCAGCCTCAACGAAGATTTTATCTGTTGGAAAAATCTTTCTTTCAGTGAAACGTCAAAACCATAAGCTTGCAAAAACTCTTTGGCTTCCTCTTCGCTGAGTTTTTCAACTTCGTATTCAAGTTCTGCGTTCACAAGAACAAAACCAGAGTTGTTTTTTAAAGCGACTTCTTCAACCTTTTTGTGTAAATTGTTTTCCATTCCCCACTCGTCAACATTCGCAACGTAAACAACTGGTTTTTCGGTTAAAAGGAAAAGCGAATCTATTATCGGTTGATCTTGTTTTTCACGTGGAAAAGTTATCGCAAGTTTTCCACTTTCAAGATGTTTTTTCAGATTTTCAAGAAGATTCAACTCGTGCCTTGCTTTTTCATCTCCCGATTTTGCCTGCTTTGAAATCTTCTCCATTCTTTTTTCAATCGTTTCAAGATCTTTCAGTATCAGTTCTGTTTCAACGATTTCTATGTCTCTTATTGGATCAACGCTTCCCATTGGATGAGATACATCGTCTATTTTGAAACATCTTACAACGTGGAAGATCAAATCCACTTTGCTTATGTGGTCTAAAAATTGGTTGCCGAGCCCTTCACCTTTGCTTGCACCTTTGACAAGCCCGGCTATGTCGACGATTTGAAAGAACGGATGAACAACTTGCTCTGAACCTTCCATCTGGGCAAGTTTTATTATCCTTTGGTCGGGCACGATCATCACACCAATGTTTGGATCGATTGTGCAGAACGGGTATTTTTCGTTCGGAACATTTTGATTTGTCAAAGCGTTAAACAACGTTGACTTACCACTGTTTGGAAGTCCTACTATGCCCGCTTTTTTCATCCTTGCGCCTCTTTCGATTTGTTGTATTGGTTAACGTAGTTTAATTTCAAGTTTCCAATTATTCCTTCTATCTCTTTGTAAATTTCAGCATCAACGTTGTCTTTCAAAACTCTTGCAACGGCATCTAAAACATCTATACCAAGTCTTGCCTGTTTTAAATCTTGGTACATTTCGCCGTATTCATCTCTGGTTAAACCAAGTCTTGCCCAACAACGGGCTGAAATTGTGTTGAAGAACAAAAGAATCAAATCTTCCATCGAAAGTTTTGGCAGCTTTTCTTCGTTTTCCTGCAAGACTTTCACCTCCAATTTTCCGTGAAGGTCTTAAAGAATATTTCGCTGGTTTCTTTGTCGATGTTGCAAAGTCGAATTTCTTCAAGAGTTGTCTTTGGATTTTCGCTTAAAAAATCTTTTATCGCTTTCAGAAAGACTTTTGCACATTCATCTTTTGGAAAACCGAAGATGCCGCTGCTTATCGCCGGAATGCTTATGGTTTTCAAACCAAGTTCTTGAGCTTTTGAAAGAACATTTTTGACGGCTTTGTAAAGCTTTTCATGTTCGTTTCCTTCTCCCCAAACTGGTCCAACGGTGTGGATCACATACTTTGCCTTTAATTTTCCAGCGCCGGTGACTGCCACACTTGAAGTTGGAACTGGTCCGTGTCTTTTGACCCATTCATCGCTTTCTTTTTGGATCTCTTCACCGCCTGCTCGAACTATCGCTGCCGCAACTCCCCCTCCGTGTTTTAAATGGGAATTTGCAGCGTTGACGATTGCATCAGTTTCTTGCTTGGTTATGTCATCTTGAACGATGGTTACCTTGGTGTTGTTGTATTGAAAGCTTGCCAAAAGCAAGCTATCACCTCACTCGAAAACAATATCGTATGTTATTTCAGCTGCCTTTTTCAACATTCCAGCTACGCTGCAGTATTTTTCCTGCGAAAGTGAAACTGCCTTTTCAACCTTGTCCTTCGGCGGTTCTCCTTTGAATTTGAAGATGTACTTTAAATGGATCTTGGTGTATATCTTTGGATGATCGCTGGCCCTTTCTGCGGAAACTTCAATTTCAAATTTTTCAACGTCCTTTAGAACTTGCATTTTTTCAAGAATCGAAACAACGTCTATACCGCTACAGCCTGTCAAAGCCGCAAGAACAAGTTCCATCGGTGTTGCAGCAGCTTGTAAGCCTCCTGATTCTTTTTTGGCATCCATTAAAACCTGTCTTCCGCTGTCGGTGTGAGCCAAAAAAGCCATCTTACCAAGCCATTCAGTTTTCACATTATCACCCCCATCGTTCTTTCTGCCTTTCAACTTAACCTTGTCAAGTTGCTGTTCATTGGTATGTGATAGTGTGACCTTCGCAATCCTTTCACTTGAATCTCTTCACGATTATTTTAGCGCAATTTTTCGAAGATTTATAGGTACATTGAAAAGCTAAAAACCACATTTCAGTCGCTTTCCAAATGGCACATATCGTTCAAATACAGAATTCTCGGTTTGCTTGCAACTTGAACAGCTGTGATTGAAGCGTTTTCAAGTTTGAAGTTCACGTGGTTTGGTATTTCAAGTCCCAAGATCCAGCTTATCAACATACGCAAAGCGATCGCGTGTGAAACGACCACAACTTGGTTGAAATCTTTTGCAACGATTTGCTGAAAAAACTTTATCATCCTTGCTTTCACACTTGAAAGAGATTCTACACCGTTTATTTGTGCGTCTGGATTTTTTGACCATTCATCGTGTTCCTTTTTGAAGCGTTTTAAGGTTTCTTCCATGGTTAAACCATTCCAAAGGTCTATCCGACATTCGATCAAAAGTTCGTCAACTATGGGCTGTAAACCTTTTTCGGATGCTATGATTTTGGCGGTTTGATAGCTTCTTTTAAGTGGACTTGTGAAAACAGCTTCGATTGGAAGTTTTGAAAACCTTTTTGCAAGCTTTTCTGCTTGCTTTATTCCTTCTTCGTTCAAAGGTACATCGCTTGTTCCTTGCCACAATCCAAGATCGTTCCAATCGGTTTTTGCGTGTCTCACAAGGTAGATCGTCATTCAATATCACTCCACAACATGGGCTTTTATCAGGTTTGTTGTTCCGGTAACTCCCGCAGGCATTCCGGCAGTTACAACGACCACATCTGAACTTTCCACATATCCAAGTTGCTTTGCCTTTTCCACGGCTACCGGTATCATCAGATCGACATCCAAAATCTCAGGCATTAGGATTGGAACAACTCCCCAGACTATCGAAAGTTGGTGGTATGTTCTTTCCCTAGGTGTGGTGGCAAGGATCAAACAGTTTGGTCTGTAATAGGAAACTCTTCTTGCAGTGCTACCTGAAGCTGTTGAGGTTATTATGGCTTTTGCACCTATTTCCTGGGCAATTTCAAAACTGCTTTTTGCAATGGCCTGAGACAAGTCGTCGTGAACTTCTTGAAGATGCCTTTGAAGAAGAGAGCTTTTTATTTGCGATACGTGGTTTTCAACGTTTTCTATTATTCTTCTCATGGTTTCAACCGTTTCTATTGGATATTTTCCAACCGCGGTTTCTGCAGTTAAAAGTAGTGCATCTGCCCCGTCCAAGATTGCGTTTGCGACATCCATAACTTCCGCCCTTGATGGGTATGGATTTTCCATCATCGATTTCAAAATCTCGGTGGCAACGATTGCAGGTTTCCCAAACGCTGCGGCCGCTTCGATGACCTTTTTTTGAATCACTGGAAGTTCTTCCATAGAGGTTTCAACGGCTAGGTCACCTCTTGCAACGATTATTCCATCGCTTTCTTTGCAAATTTGATCCAAATCATCCAAAGCTTTTTTCGTTTCGATTTTTGCTAGTATTCCTGTATTTTCATCAAACGAGTTTATGAATTTTCTCATGTTTCTTATTTCCCTAGAGCTTTTGACAAAAGAAACGCAGAAATAGTCTATTTCATAATTTACGCAAGCTTCAATGATTTCTCTGTCCTGCTTGGTGGGAACTTCACCCGGCAAGTCGGTCTCTGGGATGTTTACACCATGTCCGTTTTTTATCGACCCGCCGATCATTACCTCGCATTCGATTTTTTTGCCGACATTTCTGACCACGTTGAGTCGAATTCTCCCATCGTCTATCAAAACGGGATGACCTGGTTTTAGATATTCGTGGAGATTTTTGTATAAAATCCAAAGATCTGCTTCAACGCTTTCCTCCGTTGCGATGATTATTTTTTGTGATTCTTTAACTTCAATTTCTTCTTTTTCGAACAGCTTTACTCTCAACTTCGTTCCAGGTAAATCCACAAGGATTGCTAAAGGTATGTTCAAATCACTTTTGATTTCTTTCACCCTCAAAACGAGCTCCACAAGCTTTTCAAGCGGATAATGCGCACCGCTTATTCTTATTGCGTTCACACCAGCTTCTATGAGTTTAACTATCGTTTCAGGTTCTTCTATTTTCGGACCAAGGCTGCAGATGATTTTTGTTCTGTTCATGTGCCTTTTCATATCAGTTCACCTCAGGATAGGATCAAAGCCAGATCGTACAAGGATAGGTCAAGCTCCTTTTTTCTGCCTATCACTTTTTCCAAAGATACCCTGACCATTTTTCCCATTTTTAAACCGATCATCACGCATTTTTCTCCGTCCAAGAGCGCTTTCACGGCTTCTGCACCCATTCTTGTGGCAAGAAGCCTGTCAAAAGCGCTCGGACTACCACCGCGTTGTATATGACCAAGAATAGAAATCCTTGTTTCATAACCTATTTTGTCTTGAAGGTTTTTGGCAACGTTGATTGCTCCGCCAGCACCTTCTGCAACAACGATTATGCAGTTTATCTTACCCCTCTTTCTTTCCTCAAGCAATCTCGCCGCCAGTTTATCGTAATCGATCGGTATCTCGGGTATAACGGCAGCTTCTGCTCCAGTTGCAATTGCAGCCATCAGCGCTATGTAACCTGATTCTCTTCCCATGACTTCCACGATGAAAGCTCTTTCGTGAGAAGTGGCAGTGTCTTTCAACTTTTGTATCGCATCAACCACAGTGTTTAAACACGTATCAACACCGACGCACATATCGGTTTCGGCTATGTCGTTGTCTATTGTTCCTGGTATCCCAACAATCGGTATGCCGTATTCTTCGTGAAGAATTTTTGCGCCTGTTAAACTTCCTTCTCCACCTATTACAACTAGTCCATCTATTTTTGCTTTTTTCAGCTGTTCAGCAGCCTTCGCTCTTCCTTCGGGAGTGTAGAATTCACCGCAACGACTTGTTCGAAGAATGGTACCGCCCTTTTCCGTAATTCCTGCGACGGAAGCAAAAGTCATTTCTTTGAAAGTTCCATCTATCAAACCACAGTATCCCCGCTCTATTCCAACGACTTTTAAACCGCTTCTTATGCCAACCCGAACGACAGCTCTTATCGCTGCGTTCATTCCAGGCGAATCTCCTCCGCTTGTCAAAACGGCTATTGTTTTCATTTTTTGTACCTCCCTGTTGTAGAATATTGCTGGAAAGATTATACAACGGGAGATGGGTACGTTGTGGAAAATCCTTTTTGAACAGATCGATTTTACAACCGCAAATTTGATCAAAGCACTTCTTGAGGACAACGGTGTAGAAGTGGTGATTAAATCTGCCAAGGAGTTTGATCCTGTTATCTTCGGTCAAGGTGGTATGGTTCAAATACTTGTCAAGGAAGAAGATTTTGAGAAAGCACAGCAATTGTTGAAGGAGGCGCAAGCTGATGAACAAAACTCCTCTTTATGAAAGCCATCTTTCTTTGGGTGCGAAAATGGTTGATTTTGCAGGATGGCTCATGCCTTTGCAATACGAAGGCATAACTGCCGAGGTTATGGCTGTTAGAAGAAATGTGGCTGTGTTTGATGTTTCACACATGGGTGAGATAATCGTTGAAGGAGAGGATACCGCGAAGTTTTTGGACCACATTTTGACCAACAATTTTTCCACTCTAAAGGTTGGACAGGTAGTGTATTCAGTTATGTGCAATCAAAACGGTGGAATAATCGACGATTTGCTTGCTTACAGGCTTGGTGAAAACAAAGCGATGTTGGTTGTCAACGCGGCAAACACAAAGAAAGATTACGAGTGGATTGTTCAAAATGCCAAAAATTTCAAAGTTACTGTGAAAGATGAAAGCTTTTCCTTCGGACTGATCGCCGTTCAAGGACCAACTTCTGAGAGTTTTCTTTCAAAATACCTGCCAGATCTTTCGACTTTGGGATATTACAGCTTTGCAAGTTACGTGCTGTTTGGTAAAAATTGTCTTGTTTCAAGAACTGGTTATACTGGAGAAGACGGTTTTGAAATTTACTGCAAGTGGGAAGAAACTCCTTTCATTTGGGAACAGCTTCTTGATCGAGGAAAAGAATTTGGCATAAAGCCAGCAGGACTGGGTGCAAGGGATGTCTGCCGGCTTGAAGCTTCTTACATGCTGTATGGAAACGATATCGACGAAACAGTTACGCCTTTGGAGGCTGGACTTGGGTGGACCGTAAAGTTTGAAAAGGATTTCATTGGCAAGGAAAGTTTGCTCAAGCAGAAAGAAAATGGTGTGAAAAGAAGAATAAGGGGTTTGAAACTTGATGGTAGAAGGATTGCAAGACATGGTATGAAAGTTTACAAGGACGGTGTGGAGATAGGTTACATCACAAGCGGAACTTTTTCACCAACCTTGGAAGAATCCATAGCGTTTGGAATGCTTTACGGGGATTTGAAGGTTGGAGATGAGGTTCAGGTTGATGTAAGAGGAAGTATGGTTTTGGCTAAAATAGTTAAGCTACCATTCTATCGAGGAACGGTGAAAAGTCGCTAGGGAGGTGTTTGAAGTGAAGAAATTTGCAAAAACTCACGAATGGATTGAAGTCAGTGGAAATATTGCCACGGTGGGTATTTCTGTGTATGCCCAAGAAAAACTTGGAGACGTTGTTTACGTTGATCTTCCAAAAGTAGGAAAAGAGGTGAAAAAAGGAGAAGTTGTTTTGACGATCGAATCGGTAAAAGCCGCAGGAGAAGTTTATGCACCTGTCAGTGGAAAGATCGTTGAGGTCAACGAAAAGCTCAACAACCAGCCTGAACTGATAAACAAAGACGCGGAAGGTGAAGGTTGGATCGTCAAAATAGAAATGACAAATCCCGCAGAATTGAGCGATTTGATGGATGAGGCTTCTTACAGAAAATTCTGTGAGGAGGAAGGTTGATGTATCCTTACATTCCTCACACCGAGGAAGATATAAAAAAGATGCTTGAAACGATTGGTGTTGATTCTATCGAAGAGCTTTATTTAGACGTTCCAAAGACTGTTTCGAAGCTTAATCTTCCTGAGGGTAAAGATGAATTTTCTGTTTATCGAATCTTAAAGCAAATGGCATCTTCGAACAAAGTCGTTGAGAAAGAGAAAATTTTCCTTGGAGCAGGGATTTATGCTCATCACATTCCACAAGTGGTGAAGGCTCTTGCAAGCCGGCCAGAGTTTGTAACTGCTTACACTCCTTATCAAGCCGAAGTATCCCAAGGAACTCTTCAAGCTTTGTTTGAGTACCAAACGATGATTTGTGAATTAACTGGGATGGAAGTCGCCAATTCTTCGATGTACGACGGAGCGAGCGCTTTGGCCGAAGCAGTTTTGATGGCTCACAGGATAAACTCAAAGTCAAAGGTTTTGATAAGCGAAGCTGTTCATCCAGAATACGTGCAAACTTGTCGAACTTATGCTTCGGCTCAAAATATATTCTTTGAAATGATTCCAGTTGATGAAACCGGAATGACAAGTGTTGAAGCGCTAAAGCAAAAAGTTGACGAAGACACCTGTGCTGTCGTTGTTCAATATCCAAACTTCTTTGGCGTGATAGAGGATTTAAAGGTTATAAAGGACGCAATAAAAGATGCGGTTTTCATTGTTGTTGCAGAACCAATTTCTCTTGCGATCCTTGAGCCACCAGGAAGTTTTGGGGCAGACATAGTGGTTGGAGATGGCCAACCTTTGGGGATAGAGATGAACTACGGTGGACCAACCGTTGGATTTTTTGCAACGCTTGAAAAGCATGTCAGAAAGATGCCAGGTAGGATAATCGGTCAGACCAAGGACTTAGAAGGAAAAACAGGTTATGTGATGATCCTTCAAGCCAGAGAACAACACATAAGAAGGGAAAAGGCTACTTCAAACATCTGCACCAACCATGCGTTGATGGCTCTCACCAATGCGATTTACATGAGTGTTCTTGGTCCTGAGGGATTGAAAGAAGTGGCTAAAAGATGTTATACCAACGCTCATTACTTGGCAGAAAAGTTTGAAAAAATTGGTTTGAAAAGAGTTTTCAATGGAGAGTTTTTCAACGAATTTGTTGTGAGAGTTTCAAACGATTACGAAGCCAAGTGGAGAAAGATTTTCGAAAAAGGTTTTCTTGGTCCTCTCCCACTTGGCTGGTACTTTGAGAAATTCAAAGATTGCGCACTTGCCTGTGCCACTGAGGTGAACACAAAAGATTCCATGGATGAATTTGTCGAGGTTTTGGAGAGTGATCTATCATGACCATCTTTGAAAAATCCGCTCCAGGTAGAAAGGCTTTCAAACTTCCAAAAAATGACCTTGAAGAGGTTGAAATCAAAATTCCAGAGCATTTGAAAAGAAAGAAACCCTTAATGCTTCCAGAAGTTTCCGAGCCAGAAGTGGTTAGACATTACACGAATTTGGCTTACAAAAATTATTCGGTTGACAAAGGGTTTTATCCACTTGGTTCGTGCACCATGAAGTACAATCC
The DNA here is from genome assembly GCF_000217815.1 of Pseudothermotoga thermarum DSM 5069. Classification (NCBI taxonomy): domain Bacteria; kingdom Thermotogati; phylum Thermotogota; class Thermotogae; order Thermotogales; family Thermotogaceae; genus Pseudothermotoga; species Pseudothermotoga thermarum. The sequence continues at coordinate 1,907,098 of NC_015707.1, forward strand.
AAAACTCAACGAAGCTGTGGTAGCGTTTGAGGGATTTTATGGAATACATCCTTACCAGCCATGGGAAAGTACGCAAGGCGCTTTGAAGTTGATGTACGAACTTAAAGAGTACCTTTGCGAGATAACTGGAATGGACGATATGACTTTGCAGCCAGCTGCAGGAGCACATGGAGAACTTGTTGGAATGCTCATAGCAAGAGCTTACCATTTGTCAAAAGGGGATGTTAAAAGACGCATCGCCTTGGTCCCTGATTCAGCACATGGAACAAACCCGGCTTCCGCAGCCATGGCTGGTTTTGAAGTCGTTGAGTTGAAATCAACGCAAGATGGATTGGTCGACTTGGATGAGCTAAAAAAACACTTAAACGACGAAGTTGCAGTTTTGATGCTCACTAACCCAAACACCTTGGGACTTTTTGAAAAGGACATTCTTGAAATAGCAAAAATGATACACGATGCAGGAGCGCTTCTTTACTACGACGGAGCTAACCTGAACGCGATAATGGGTAGAACTAGACCAGGCGACATGGGTTTTGACATAGTCCATCTAAACCTTCATAAAACCTTCTCAACGCCGCATGGGATGGGAGGACCTGGAAGCGGTCCTGTCGGCGTGAAAGCTTTCTTGAAAGATTTTCTACCAATACCTGTCATTAGGAAGGATGGAGAAAGGTACTACCTTGACTTCAACGTTCCAAAGACCATAGGAAGAGTTAGAAGCTTTTACGGTAACTTCTTGGTTATGGTAAAGGCTTACACTTACATTCTTTCGATGGGTAGCGATGGGCTTGAACATGCTTCAAAAATGGCTGTCCTGAACGCAAATTACCTGAGAAAGCTTGTTTCAAAGTATTTCGACATAGCTTCACCAAGGGTTTGCATGCACGAATTTGTCGTAGATGGAAGTAAGTTTGTCAAACAAACTGGTGTTAGAATACTTGACGTTGCAAAAAGGCTTTTGGACTATGGAGTTCACGCGCCAACGATTTACTTTCCATTGATAGTTCACGAAGCGATGATGGTTGAACCAACGGAAACTGAAAGCAAAGAAACTTTGGACCACTTTGCCGCGGTGTTAGAAAAAATAGTAGAGGAAGCCAAAACCAAACCGGAAGTTGTCAAAACAGCTCCTCATACTACCCCTGTGAGAAGATTGGACGATGTTAGCGCAACCAAATATCCTGTTTTCAGATACAAAAAGTAACTAATTTTGTCTGCATCGGGCGCTTTGCGCCCGATTTTGTTTTGATGTTTTAGAATCCTTTTGGAGGTATAAAAAATGAAAGCTATCTTGTTTGACTACGATGGAACGTTAGCTTTAGTTGATGAAGATCAGTTTGCAAAGGCATACTTTGAACGCTTGAAAAATTTTGTTCAAAAAGGGTATTCCGTCAGCATTAGCAGCAAAGACGTGCTTGATTGCGTTGAACACATAATATCGAATGCGAATGGAAAAACGAATAATTTCTCGAGGTTTTTGAAATGTTTTTCAGCAAGGTTTAAGGTTAGTATAGATTGGGAAAAGGTTTTCAACGATTTTTACACGAGTGATGAGTTTGAGAACTTAAAAGTTTTTGTAAAACCAAATTTGAACGTTATCAAAGTGCTTTTGAAAGCTAAAGAAAGTGGTTTGAAAACTGTGTTGGCCACCAACCCGGTTTTCCCAATGGTTGCCATTAAAAGGCGTTTGAATTGGATTGATTTGGATGAAAAAGATTTCGATTTGATAACTGCAATGGAAAACTTTCATTATTGCAAGCCTGACCCGAGGTATTTTTTGCAAATCTGCTTTTTGTTGAACGTTGAACCAAAAGATTGCGTCATGGTTGGCAACGATGATTATTTTGACAAAGCTTGTGAAAAAGTAGGGGTTACATTCAAACACGTGTCTGAAATAGAAAAGCTGCAATTTTAAGAGGTGAAGAATGTGAAGGTTATGATAGACGTGGACGATGTGTTGACAAACTTCAATCGAGCTTTCCTTGAAATAGCAAATAGACTTTTTTCCACTCCAATTGATGTTGAAATAACCGTTTGGGAATTTCACAAATGCGTTCCTGGACTTGATTTGGAAAAGGAAATGAAGGTCTGGGAGGAGATAGAGAATACAGAGGATTTTTACGAAAAATTGCCGCTTTACGCAAGCCAAGAAGATATACAGATTTTGAAAGATGTCGTGAACAAAAAATTAGCGGAAGTTTATTTGATCACTGCACGCTTTCCTGTGAAAGGCAAAAGCGTCGAAGAGCAAACCAAAAATTGGGTTAAAAAGCATATTGGATTGGACTTGCCTGTAATTGTAACTTCGAGCAAAGGTAAAAAATGTCAGAAACTTGGCATTTCGATAGCTTTGGACGATGCACCACATCATATAAAAGATTTGATAGATCACGGTATACCAACGGTTGTCATGGATTGGCCGTACAATAGGTATTTGAACGGTCTTCCAAGGGTAAGATCGCTTAAAGAATTTTTGGAGAAATACCTGTTTAGCGGTTAAAATTCTGGATTATAATAATTTCAAAGCGCCGTGGAAGGGGGTGTATATGATGGCCTGCGGAAAGAAAGAAAAAAAGGAACAGGCACCACAACCAGAAAAGAAAACAAGCAAGGAAAAAAAGGAGAAAAAGTGAGTAACCAAAAAAGCCCCGGACAATCCGGGGCTTTAACATATCTAGCTAGATTTCCGCAGCTGCCGAGAATTTTCTGACGAACTCTTCTGCGCTCATTTTTGCCGCTGCCGCAAGGTTTCTAAGCGTAACTGGATCTTCAAGATCTTGCTTTGTTAGCCTGATCATGTATTTTCGAGCAACTTTGTAGCGTTCTGATTCCAGATCGACCAACCTGACTTTTGTTCTACCAGTTTTTGGATCGATCAGTTCTTCAAAGGGCATAATTCTTATGCGGCCTTGGTCCAAACAAACCAATCCACCAGGTTTTTCAGGTGAAGCTTCGTTCAAGAGAAATCTAACGGCACCATAGCCAAGTGTCCTTGTGTAATCGATGTCAAACGGAATTGGTCTTGCGCATCTTAGCTCATAGCCAAGTGTCACATCGACTATTGTTATTTTTTCTCCCCTTTGTTCAAAGCGTTTTTGAATTTCTCTTTTGAGAATGGTGGCAAGTGGAATTTCAGAGAGTCTTATGTGACCATGGGGATCTCTTTCAACGACAACTCCTGGTATTTGCTCAAACTCTTTTGGATCTATTAATTCTCCTATACCTTCTGCGATGACCGCTACACCATCTTTTCTTCCAAGAATTCTTCTTTTTATTATCGCCGCTTCAAGGACGTCGCAAACCTCGGCCAAGGTTATTTTATCTTTTCTGAATTCCTCTCCTATCAAGGTCAAAGTGGCGCTTGCAGACATTCCTATCCCAAGTGCAAGGTGTCCTGCCCTTCTTCCCATGACTACGACGAAATACCAGCGGTTGGTTGTTCTTGAATCTTGCATCAGGTTGTAAACAAGTTCTGCTCCAACGTGTCTAGCAGTTTCATAACCGAAGGTTGGCATGTCCCCTGGAAGAGGCAAATCGTTGTCTATTGTTTTTGGGACATGTGCAACGTATATTTCGTGGTTGCTTGCCTTAGAAACGGCTGAAGCGGAGAAAGCCGTGTCATCCCCACCAATTGTGACAAGGTAGCGAATGTTAAGTTCTTTTAAAGCTTTAACCGCTCTTTCCAAATCTTCCGGATTTTTTGTTGGATTGGCTCTGGAAGTTCGAAGTATTGATCCACCTTCGGTATGGATTCGCGAGACATCGGAAATGGTCAAAGGTCGAACCATGTCGGTTCTGCCTTTCATGAGATGTTCAAACCCATCGTAGATTCCAACAACATCAACACCACTTGTGATGGCGGCAATCGTAACGGCGTTTATAACACTGTTGATACCAGGTGCCGGTCCACCACCAACTAAAATCCCAAGCTTTTCTGCCACTTTTCAACACCCCTTTTTCAAACGGTTTGCAACAAAAGTTGTCCAAAGAAGATTATATCAGCTTTGCCAAACAAAGGAACTCTTTTTTATTTTAACGTTTGCTTAAATATTTCTTATGCAAATCGACATCAAAAAGCTTTGATTGTCGAAATATTATATAAGCAAAGCAAACTTGTGGGGAGGAATTGATTTTGATATCTTTGCTTGCTTATGATGACATCCTTGTAGCTGAAATAAAGAACGCTAAGAAGCGCAGCCGCCCGGTGATCGATGGCGGCTGCTTGCGCTTGTTGTAGCGCAAAGCCGCAGGAAGAAAAAGATCACCGGGCTACCTGAAAAAGGTAGCCCGGTTTTTTTATTAATAACACATCAATCAAGAGGAGGGAAGTTGCATGGAAAATTTGGTGGATAACCTGACGACAGAAGCCATTATTCGTTTGATCGCCACATCTAGGAAAAGAACCCCTGTTGTTGCTTACGTGAAAGGTGAGTTGGACAAAGTGAAATTTGAAAATCTGCGTTTTTTTGGTGACGAGCGTTTTGGCATCGTTTTAGGGGAGTATGAAGATTTTGTGAGATTCGTCGAGGCAAACAGAAAATTTTTAGATGACTTTTACGTTGAAGTGAAAGCTAGAAACTCTGCCCTACCGCTGGCTGATCTAACGAAGTACAACGCTCGCATAGAACCTGGAGCCATAATAAGAGACCTTGTGGAAATTGGAGATGGAGCAGTTATAATGATGGGAGCGATAATAAACGTTGGTGCTAAAATTGGTGAAAAAACAATGATCGACATGAATGCTGTGATAGGTGGCAGGGCTATCATCGGTAAGAATTGTCACATCGGTGCAGGTGCAGTCATAGCAGGTGTCATAGAGCCACCAAGCGCCAAACCCGTTGTCATAGAAGATGACGTGATAATTGGTGCCAACGCAGTTGTGTTAGAAGGAGTAACCGTTGGAAGGGGTGCTGTTGTGGCAGCTGGTGCTGTTGTGATCAACGATGTTGAACCTTACACAGTTGTGGCTGGAGTACCGGCTAGGTTCATCAAAAAAGTGGATGAAAAGACCAGAGAAAAAACTCAGATCGTTGAAGCTTTGAGAAATCTCAAAAACGAAGGGAGAGTTTCAAGTGAGTCATCTGGTGGGGGTTTACAGGTATTTCAATTTGGAAATTGAGCGAGCAAGTGGTATTTACTTGTACACCAAAGATGGCAAAAAGTTTATAGATACCTTCTCAGGGATAGGAGTTCTTGCCTTCGGTCACGGTGATTTGGACATACAAAAAGCTATAGTCGAAAAAGTTTCAAGGTACACGCACTTATCGAACTTTTTTCTCGATGAGGATGCTGAAACAGTTGCTTCAAAACTGGTTGAAAAGGTCGGTAAAGACGGCAAAGTATTCTTTGCAAATTCTGGTACTGAAGCAAACGAGGCAGCTTTGAAAGCTGTCAAAAAATTCAAAAAGGGGTTAATACTTTCCTTTCAAGGCAACTTTCACGGTAGAACCATTGGTTCGTTGTCTATAACAGGTTTTGAAAAGCTTAGAGAACCTTTTGAGCCTTTACTTGAAGGTGTAGTGATTTTACCTCACAACGATGTTGAAAAATTCTTAGATTTTGTTGAAAAACATCATGCTGAAATTTCCGCTATCTTTGTTGAACCACTTCTTGGAAGCGGTGGTATAAAACCTCTTTCCAGCAAAATGGCAGAAGCCATAATGTATGCAAAGCGTGAGTATGGAATAGTTTTAGTTGTCGATGAGGTTCAAGCTGGACTTGGAAGAACTGGTAAATTCTTCTGTTACGAGCATTTCAACCTCGAACCAGATGTAATAACCGTTGCAAAAGCTTTGGGAGGAGGACTTCCGCTTGCAGCAGTTATTTTCACAGGTGATTTGAAGGAAGTTTTTACTTACTCTCAGCATGGTTCCACCTTTGCTCCAAATCCAGTGGCACTTTCTGCCGCAAAAGTTGTGCTTGAGAAGTTGACAAATCAGCTTGTAAGCGAGGTCAGGGAAAAAGGTGACTATTTCAAAAAGAAGTTGAGCTTGATTCAAAGTGAAGCGGTACGGGATGTAAGGGGATTGGGGTTGATGATAGGTGTGGAAGTAAGCGTCGATGGGGATATATTGAAAGAAAGTGCATTAAATCACGGTCTTTTACTGAACATAGTTGGGGGGAATGTGGTTAGATTTTTACCGGCTTTAAACATAACTTATGATCAAATCGATGAGATCGTCGAATTATTTGAAAAAAGTTTGAGGGAGGTATCTGGTGAGAGAGATAGAGCTAAGAAGAATCTTGCACCAACATCCTGAACCATCTTTCAAAGAGTTCACGACGCATAAGATACTTAAAAAGTTCATCGAAGAACTGAATTTTGGGGAAATCTTCCCAGTTGAAACAGGGCTTGTTATCGTCAGACGGATGTTAAAAGACAATTCTTTCGTTCTTTTTAGGGCAGAGATGGATGCGTTGGAGATAGAGGAAAAAACAAACTATTCTTACAGATCCAAAAATAACTTTATGCACGCTTGTGGTCATGATTTTCACATGGCTGCTTTGTACGGGCTGATGAAAAGAATCGTTGAAAGAAATTTTGCAGGAAATGTCATTTGCGTCTTTCAGCCTGGTGAAGAAACTGGCTGTGGGGCTTTGAAAATTTTGAATTTTTTACTTGAAAAAGGTTATGATATCAAAGCGGCTGTTGCCATGCATGTGACTGACGAATATCCTGTCGGCACGATTGCAAGCAAACCTGGTACTTTGTTTTGTGCATCGCTTGAAATAGATGTGGAAGTTGTTGGTCAAGCGGCGCACGCCGCATTCCACTGGATGGGAAAGGATGCTCTAAGAACTTGTGTTGAGTTTTTAGAGAAATTTTATAAAATGAGCTGGTGCGATGACTTAGTTTGGTTTGGCAAAATAGCTGGTGGTAGAGCAAGGAATGTGGTAGCAGATGAGGTCGTTTTACAAGGGACTATAAGAAGTAAAAAGTTAGAAAAGATTGATTCAATTGTCGAAAAACTCAATCAAACGCTCAAGGAAATCTGTCTTGACCTTGGTACTTCATTCCAAATAAAAAGAGGAGCAACTTACCGGCAAGTTGAAGTGAACGAGAAGCTGTTCAGCGTTCTTAAACAAGTTGCTGTAGCTTATGGTTGGAATTTCGTTGAATGTGATACAAAGTTTACCGCTGAAGATTTCGGGTATTTCTCGCAGTATTATCCCGCTTTGATGTTCTGGTTTGGAACAAAAGAAAGAGAAACCTATGGCTTACACAGTGATCGTTTTCTTCCCGCCGATGAACTTGTTCCAAAAGCTTCCGAATTTTTGTACTCTTTGCTTTTGCATTTGATGATTTTTTAATTCGGTTTTTTTGGTATTATCGTATTCAGAAAAAGGCTGCTGGGAGGTGTTAAACTTGCTGGCTTTGTTTCTCATTGTAGCTATATCCTGCGCATACACAATTTTTTTGACCTTCAAAATACTAGATTCAAGCCCTGGAAACGAAAAGACAATTCAGCTTTCTTTGATAATTCAAAAAGGTGCAAGGTCTTTTTTACTTCAGGAATATTCTGTGTTTTTCCCAATAGTTGGCGCCATAGTAGTTTTTCTCTCGTTTTTCAACTTTAAAGCAGGTATTTCGTTGCTTCTTGGAGCTTTGTTTTCAACGCTGGCAGGATTTTTCGGAATGGTCGTTGCCACAAAATCCAACGCCAGGACAAGTTGGGCTGCCCTTTATGGGATGGACAAAGCTTTGCGGATAGCCTTTCAAGGCGGGGCAGTCATGGGTTTGACGGTTTCCGCGCTTGGACTTTTGGGAATAGGAATTGTCCTTTCGATTTTCAAGGAAATATCGTACGTTGGTTACTATTCTTTTGGGGCGTCCTTTGTTGCGTTGTTTGCAAGAGTTGGTGGAGGAATTTACACGAAGGCTGCCGATGTTGGTGCAGATATAGTTGGCAAAACAGAAGCGAATTTACCAGAGGATGATCCAAGAAACCCCGCGGTCATAGCTGACAATGTTGGAGATAACGTTGGAGACGTCGCGGGAATGGGAGCGGATTTGTACGAGTCTTACATTGGTTCAATATTCTCCGCATTGGCCTTGGCTTCTTTTGCGAATGATTTAAAGGCCTATCGATTTGTTATCTTCGTTGCTTTAACTGGACTTGTTAGCTCCATGATCTCCGTTTTGGTGACTTCGGCAAGTACAAAGAAGTTTTCAAATCCGGGGGACGCTTTAAGGTTTGGATCGATATTGTCCAACGTTCTTTTACTTGTAGGTATTTTAATTTATTCGCTCGCAAATAACTATCTTGTTGCTTTTGTCGTGGTTTTAATGGGCGTTGTTGTGGGAATTTCCGTGGGGCTTTTAACGGAATTTTACACTTCCAGTAAAAAGATTGCTGAACTTGCAAAATCTGCGAACATGGGAGCTGCAAACATTTTGATAAACGGCATTGCTTTGGGTATGGAGTCTACGGCTATTATCACGATCATGATCGTGGCTGCAGTGATGCTTTCTTACAAACTTCTTGGTCTTTTCGGTGTGGCTCTGTCTGCAGTTGGAATGCTTTCAACGCTTGGGATGAACCTTTCTATAGACGCCTATGGACCGATTGCCGACAACGCAGGTGGTATAGCACAAATGGCTGGTTTAGATGAAAGGGCCAGAAGAATAACAGATCAGCTCGATGCAGTTGGAAACACCACAGCCGCGATGGGAAAAGGATTTGCAATTGTTTCGGCTGCTTTAACAGCTCTTGCTTTGTTTTCGAACTATGCGAACGTTGCTCACATCAGTGCGGTTGACATACGAAATCCCTCTTTATTCACAGGCGCATTGATTGGAGCAATGCTACCGTTTCTTTTTTGCGCCCTTGCCATGAAGGCGGTGGGAGACGCTGCAGACGAAATGGTTGAGGAAATAAGAAGACAAATCAGAGAAATTCCGGGAATAATATCTGGACATGCTCAGCCAGATTACGAGCGTTGTATAAAGATAGCAACAAAAGGGGCTTTGAGAAGGATGGTTTTACCATCACTTTTGGCTATTCTTGTACCTATTGCGGGTTACTTTACAATCGGTTCTACCGGAACGGCTGGAATTTTGATAGGTTCCACTGTCACGGGTGTCATGGTTGCAATATTCATGGCCAACTCTGGTGGTGCATGGGACAATGCCAAAAAGTACATAGAGGAAGGTCATTTCGGAGGAAAGGGATCCATGGCACACAAAGCATCCGTTGTTGGTGACACCGTTGGTGATCCGTTGAAAGACACCGCTGGTCCTTCGATAAACATATTGATAAAATTGATGGCAATAACCTCGGTCATATTGGCAACTTTGGTAGGGAGGTAAGACTATGAGAAGAATAGCTATTTTGTGCGTTGGTAACGATTGCCCAGGTTTAAACGCAGCCATAAGGGCTACTGTTGTGAAAAGCAATATGGAAGATTTAGAGGTTGTTGGAGTAAAAGATGGTTTTGAAGGGCTTTTGAGAGATCAACTGGATGTTTTAACCAGAAACAGTGTTTCAGGAATACTTCACAGAGGTGGAACTATTTTGGGCACTTCTTTGTACATTCCAGAAAGCGATGAGGAAGTGAACAAGGTCGTTGAAAAGGTCAAACAATATTCCATAACTTGTTTGCTGATACTCGGTGGCAGGATTGGAACAAGAGCCGCGTTGAGATTGATGAAGGCCAACGTACCATCGATTTTGATTCCAGCCACGATAGACAACGATTTGCCGTTCACAGATTTTTCAATAGGTTTCTTCACAGCCGTCAGCCATGTCACTGACGCTTTGGATATGTTGCATTCCACAGCCGAAGCACATCACAGGGTTATGATAGTCGAAACGATGGGCAGACCAAGTGGATGGATAGCCACTGTTGGAGGACTTGCAGGTGGGGCAGATTATGTTATAACAAATGCGGAAGGTTTTAAAGCAGAGGATTTGTTGGCGAAGATAAGGTCACGTTATGAAGGGCACAAAAGGTTCTCGATAGTTGTGGTTGAAGATGGGTTGAAATTGGACCAAAAGTTTTACGAAGAAGTTGGCGTGACGCAAGAAACACCTCCAGCTAAGGTCATAGGAATGTACATTCAAAAAGCTTTGAAAGATATCAACATTGAATGGCGTTACACCAGCCTTGGATATCTACAAAGGGGAGGAAGTCCTGTCAGCATGGACAGGATAATAGCAACCATGATGGCAACTAGAGCTGTTGAAATGGTTAAAGCAGCCAGGGTTTATCACGCAGTTGGAATGAGAGGTTTTACAGTTACCGAAGTACCGTATTCTGAAAGCATGCTCAACTTGAAGATTGTAGACGAATATTTGAGAAATCTTGCAAAACTTTTCTACTGAGGTGTACTATGAAGCTGACGGAAATTTTAGGGCCTGTTATGATTGGGCCTTCTAGTTCTCATACACTTGGAGCCATGAGAATAGCAAGGTTTGTCAACAAGTTACTGGGTTATATTCCAAAAAAGGTTGAGTTCATACTTCACGGTTCCTTTGCTAAAACAGGTTTTGGGCATGGTACCGACAAAGCTCTTGCTGCGGGAATGCTTGGTATGAATTACGACGACGAAAGGGTGAAAGATGCTATAACCATAGCTAAAGAACGCGGTTTTGATTTCAGGTTTTTCAAGAAAGATCTTGGTGACGTGCATCCAAACACGGTTTTGATAAAAGTTTTGGATACAGCCCAAGAAATTGAAGGTTGCTCAGTAGGTGGTGGAGCCATCAGGATAACAAGAATAAACGGTGTGAAGTGTGATATAAGCTGGGAATACGATACTTTGGTGATTTTAAACAAAGACAAACCTGGTGTTCTGTCGAGAATAACCACCTTGATCAAGGCCAACATCGCCAATCTGTACCTTCGTCGAATAAGTTTTCTTGAAGAAAAGGCTTTGACGATAATTGAACTCGACGGTTCTGTGGACATTTCTGAGCTAAAAAAATTAGACTGTGTTCTTGAGTGTTATTTCGTGCCACGAGATGACTTTATGTAAAACGAGGGGTTTGTTATGAAATTCGCTGAATTGATAGGGCTCTCTAAGAAAAGCCAGCAACCATTTCACGAGGTTATCTTGATAAATCAAATGATGGAAGAAGGTTTGGATCCGCTGGAACTTAGCCAAAAGCTTAAGAGACTTGTCATCACCATACTTGACCTTTGTGAAAAAAATTTTGGGAAACCTTCCAAAAGTCTAACTGGAATGGTTCAAAACGCTGCTTATACTTTTTCAAATCATCAACCATTGATGATGGGAAAATTCAACTACATTGCCACTGTTGCAGCTCTTTCTATGGCTGAATCAAATGCTTCAATGGGTAAAATTGTGGCTTGTCCAACTGCTGGTTCTTGTGGGGTTTTACCGGGTGTTTTGTATGCGCTTTGGAAAGTTTTTTCAGCCGATGTTGATGATGTGACCAACGCATTCATAGTTGCGGGAGAAGTAGGTAATAGAATAGCTTCGGTGGCTTCCATATCTGGAGCAATTGCGGGGTGTCAAGCTGAAATTGGTGCGGCCGCTGCCATGGCAAGTTCTGCTTTGACTTATTATTTCACCTTGGATCCTGATAAAGTGGCGCATGCTGCTGCCTTGACCTTGAAATCCTTAATGGGTTTGGTTTGCGATCCAATAGGTGGTTTTGTGGAAGTTCCTTGTATAAAAAGAAATGCAACGGCTGTTAATTTGGCTATCGCAACTGCTGAGATGGCAATAGCTGGTATTCAAAGCGTAATTCCTTTTGATGAAGTGGTTGAAGCACTTTCAAAAGTTGGCCGAAGTTTACCAGAAGAGTTGCGCGAGACAGGTCTTGGAGGAATTGCCGCAACCAAAACCGCTCAGCTTTTAGTTGAGAAAATAAGAGGTGATCAAGGTGAAATTTTCCCTGAATATGGAGATAACTAAACCCGTTGAGCTGTGCACAAAACTTGGCAGATTGAATCATTCAGCCCTTGGTTGGGCAAGAAAACCTCTTGTAAGATGCAATCTTAAAGGACATTTGTTTAGAAAGAAAAAGTGGAATTATTGGGCCGTCTACAACAAGAATTATCTTTTTTCGGTAACTGTAGCCGATTTGGACTATCTTGGTATAAGCTTTTGGTATTTTGTAGACTTCAAGGAACAGAAAATGTGGGAAAGAAGCTTTATAACTCCGTTTGGAATTGGTTATGAAATGCCGGAAACACCTGAAGAGTCTGTTTTTTTTGAGACTAGAAATTTTAAAATCCATATGATCAGAAAAGCACAAATTACGGAACTTTTTGTGGAAGATCATCGAAGAGAGAATTTATCCGCGAAGTTTGAGATCTTTCACCAAAATTTTGAATCTTTGAACGTTGTTGTACCTTGGAGTTGGAATAGATTTCAATTTACAAGCAAGCAATTTTCGTTGATGGCAAGAGGTGAAGTTATTTTCGAAGATAGAAAAATAAGGTTTGATGAGTCTGAAAGCTTTGCAACTCTCGATTTTGGACGAGGAGTTTGGAAGTATAAGACAACTTGGAATTGGGCAAGTTTTGCAACACGTTTAAGTGATGGGACTGTCATTGGAGTGAATCTTGGAGGAAAATGGACCGACAAAACTGGGATAAACGAAAATGGATTATTGGTCAACGGCAAACTCACAAAAATTGAAAGTGACGTTGTGTTTTCGTATGATTTAGACGATTTGATGAATCTTTGGAAAATTTACTCCATCAACTCCGACGAAGTTCAGCTTGAGTTTAAACCTGTTTTTTTAAGAAACTCCAAAACCAACTTTTTGATCGTCGCCTCAAAAATGAACCAGTTGTTTGGTTTCTTCAAAGGTTTTGTGAGAGATGAAAATCGAAGGGTTTATCTGATAGAAGATGCCTTTGGATGGGTGGAAGACCATTACGCCCGCTGGTGAAGTGATATCTTTTGGTTGATACTGAAAATTTCTTTTTTGTTTACTTTTCTGTAACTTGACATCCCCGTGCCCTTGGTGATACTATCATACACGGTCGCTCGTGAATAAAACGGTCTAAAGAAGCAGGGTCTAAAAAATCAAAATACAAAGAAAAGAGTCTTGAAATGACTCGATTGCTTTTTGTCCTGGGTCATTGAAAAGTGGATAGCAGTCCCGCCGAACCCAAAAACAATGTCAGGATCTTAAAATCCTTCACGTTTTGTGGAGGGTTTGATCCTGGCTCAGGGTGAACGCTGGCGGCGTGCCTAACACATGCAAGTCGAGCGGGTACCCGCAAGGGTACCAGCGGCGAACGGGTGAGTAACGCGTGGGTAACCTACCCCTCAGAGGGGGATAACCAGGGGAAACCCTGGCTAATACCCCATACGATCCAGTGACGAAGGTCACTGGATGAAAGGGGCAACTGCCCCGCTGAGGGATGGGCCCGCGTCCCATCAGGTAGTTGGTGGGGTAACGGCCCACCAAGCCTACGACGGGTAGCCGGCCTGAGAGGGTGGTCGGCCACAGGGGCACTGAGACACGGGCCCCACTCCTACGGGAGGCAGCAGTGGGGAATCTTGGACAATGGGCGAAAGCCTGATCCAGCGACGCCGCGTGGGGGATGAAGCCCTTCGGGGTGTAAACCCCTGTTGCGAGGGACGAATAAGGTGCGGAGTGGAATGCCGCACCGATGACGGTACCTCGCGAGAAAGCCCCGGCTAACTACGTGCCAGCAGCCGCGGTAATACGTAGGGGGCGAGCGTTACCCGGATTTACTGGGCGTAAAGGGTGCGTAGGCGGCCTGGTAAGTCGGGTGTGAAATCCCACGGCTCAACCGTGGAATTGCGCCCGAAACTGCCAGGCTTGGGGACGGTAGAGGGAGACGGAACTGCCGGTGTAGGGGTGAAATCCGTAGATATCGGCAGGAACGCCGGTGGGGAAGCCGGTCTCCTGGGCCGCTCCCGACGCTGAGGCACGAAAGCTAGGGGAGCAAACCGGATTAGATACCCGGGTAGTCCTAGCCGTAAACGATGCCCACTAGGTGTGGGGGGATAATCCCTCCGTGCTGTAGCTAACGCGTTAAGTGGGCCGCCTGGGGAGTACGCCCGCAAGGGTGAAACTCAAAGGAATTGGCGGGACCTCGCACAAGCGGTGGAGCGCGTGGTTTAATTGGATGCTGAGCCAAGAACCTTACCAGGGCTTGACATGCGGGTGGTACCGACCCGAAAGGGAAGGGACCCCTTCCTTTTGGAAGGGGAGCCCGCACAGGTGGTGCACGGCCGTCGTCAGCTCGTGCCGTGAGGTGTTGGGTTAAGTCCCGCAACGAGCGCAACCCCTGCCCCTAGTTGCCAGCGGTTCGGCCGGGCACTCTAGGGGGACTGCCGGCGACGAGCCGGAGGAAGGAGGGGACGACGTCAGGTACTCGTGCCCCTTATGCCCTGGGCTACACACGCGCTACAATGGGTGGTACAGTGGGTTGCGATCCCGCGAGGGGGAGCTAATCCCTAAAACCACCCCCAGTTCGGATCGCAGGCTGCAACCCGCCTGCGTGAAGCCGGAATCGCTAGTAATCGCGGATCAGCCACGCCGCGGTGAATACGTTCCCGGGGTTTGCACACACCGCCCGTCAAGCCACCCGAGCTGGGGGCACCTGAAGACGCCGACCCCAACCCGAAAGGGAGGGGCGGCGTTGAAGGTGAACCTGGTGAGGGGGGCTAAGTCGTAACAAGGTAGCCGTACTGGAAGGTGCGGCTGGATCACCTCCTTTCTAGGGAGTAAGTGCGGGACTGCTATCCATTTTTGAGTGACTCAGGTTTGGGCTCGGGCTCGTAGCTCAGTAGGTAAGAGCGCACGCCTGATAAGCGTGAGGTCGGAGGTTCGACTCCTCCCGAGCCCACCATGGCGGGGACGTAGCTCAGCTGGGAGAGCGCCTGCTTTGCAAGCAGGAAGTCAGGGGTTCGAGTCCCCTCGTCTCCACCAAGGAAGGGTCATTGAAAACTGCATAGGAAGCACAAGGTCAAGGTACTAAGGGCACGCGGTGGATGCCTTGGCGGCGGGAGGCGATGAAGGGCGCGGTAAGCTGCGATAAGCCCCGGGGAGCCGCAAACAGGCGTTGATCCGGGGATTCCCGAATGGGGAAACCTGGGTGACCGTCAAGGTCACTCACCGCCGAAAGGCGGAGCGACACCGGGGGAAGTGAAACATCTCAGTACCCCGAGGAAAAGAAATCAAGCGAGATTCCCCGAGTAGAGGCGATCGAAAGGGGAAGAGCCTAAACCGGTGTAACGTAAAAGCCCGTGGGCGTTGTTACACCGGGGTCGTGGGACACAACCGGGCGAGGCCACGGACTCGCCGGGAGGTTACAAATCTTCTCCCTAGCCGAAGCGTCTGGGAAGGCGCGCCATAGAGGGTGACAGCCCCGTAGGCGAAAGGGAGAAGACCTCCTGGGTTGTGTTCCCAAGTACCGCGGGACCCGTGGAATCCTGCGGGAATCTGGGGGGACCACCCTCCAAGGCTAAATACTACCCGCCGTCCGATAGCGCACTAGTACCGTGAGGGAAAGGTGAAAAGAACCCCGGAAGGGGAGTGAAACAGAACCTGAAACCGCGTGCCTACACTAAGTCGGAGCCCGAAAGGGTGACGACGTGCCTATTGAGTAATGAGCCCGCGAGTTGCCGTCAGTGGCGAGGTTAAGCCGATTGAGGCGTAGCCGTAGCGAAAGCGAGTCCGAATAGGGCGCTAGTCACTGGCGGCAGACCCGAAGCCGGGTGAGCTACCCCTGGGCAGGGTGAAGGTGGGTTAAAACCCACTGGAGGCCCGAACCGGTGGACAGTGAAAAGTCCTCGGATGACCTGGGGGTAGGAGTGAAAAGCTAATCGAACCCGGTGATAGCTGGTTCTCCCCGAAACGCATTTAGGTGCGGCCTCGAGCGGTCTGTGCAGGGGGTAGAGCACTGATAGGGCTAGGGGGGTAACCCCCGAACCCTGTCAAACTCCGAATCCCTGCACATAAAGCTCGGGAGAAAGTCTGTGGGGGATAAGCTCCATGGACGAGAGGGGAACAGCCCAGACCGCCGGCTAAGGGCCCGGAGAGGTGGCTAAGTGGTAAAGGATGTGGTGCGCCTAAGACAACTGGGAGGTTGGCTTAGAAGCAGCCATCCTTTAAAGAGTGCGTAACAGCTCACCAGTCGAGGCGCACTGCGCCGAAGATGTAACGGGGCTCAAGCCACCCCCCGAAGCCGCGGGTCAGTACCTCCGCTGGAGGTGCTGGCGGTAGGGGAGCTTTCCGCTGTAGGGCGAAGGCAGACCCGCGAGGGCTGCTGGACGAGGCGGAAGTGAGAATGCGGGCATGAGTATACGAGAGGAGGGTGAGAATCCCTCCCCCCGAAAGCCCAAGGGTACCTGGGGAAGGTTCGTCCGCCCAGGGTTAGCCGGTACCCTAAGGTAAACCCGAAAGGGGTAGCCGAAGGGAAGCTGGTTAATATTCCAGCGCCACCTGCGGTCGAGGTACGAGGGGGGACGCAGGAGGGTAGGCGCCGAGGGTAAGTGGCAAACCCTTCCAAGCGGTTAGGCGTTGAGGGCGGTAGGTAAATCCGCCGCCTGAGCTGAGCCGTGATGGGGAGGACCCGTGAGGGTCCAACGGCGCTGACCCCACACTGCCGAGAAAAGCCTCGCGTACCGCTTGAGACCGTAGGTGACCGTTCCGCAAACCGACACAGGTGGGCGGGCTGAGAAGGCTCAGGGGAGCGGGACAACCCTCGCCAAGGAACTCGGCAAATTGGCCCCGTAACTTCGGGAGAAGGGGTGCCGTAGTAGGGTGAACCCAGGGGAAGGGGCAACCCGGAAACTGGGGGAGCCCGAGGCGGCCGCAGCGACAAGGCCCTGGCGACTGTTTACCAAAAACACAGGTCTCTGCTAACTCCTAAAGAGGAGGTATAGGGACTGACGCCTGCCCAGTGCCGGAAGGTTAAGGGGAGGGGTGAGGCCCGAAAGGGCGTAGCTCCGAACCGAAGCCCCGGTAAACGGCGGCCGTAACTATAACGGTCCTAAGGTAGCGAAATACCTTGTCGGGTAAGTTCCGACCTGCATGAATGGCGTAACGACTGGGGCACTGTCTCGGCGGGGGACCCGGTGAAATTTCAGTGGGGGTGAAGATGCCCTCAACCCGCGGCTAGACGGAAAGACCCCGTGGAGCTTCACTGCAGCCTGGTATTGGATTCCGGCGCAGCGTGTATAGGATAGGTGGGAGGCTGTGAAGCCGCCTCGCCAGGGGCGGTGGAGCCACCGGTGGAATACCACCCTCGTTGCGCTGGAATTCTAACCTGAACCTGTGAAGAGCAGGTTGGGGACAGTGCCAGGTGGGCAGTTTGACTGGGGCGGTCGCCTCCTAAAAAGTAACGGAGGCGCGCGAAGGTCGGCTCAGGTGGGTTGGAAATCCACCGTTGAGTGTAAGGGCATAAGCCGGCCTGACTGCGAGACCGACGGGTCGAGCAGAGGGGAAACCCGGCCCTAGTGACCCGACGACTCCGGGTGGAAGGGTCGTCGACAACGGATAAAAGTTACCCCGGGGATAACAGGCTAGTCCCGCCCGAGAGTTCACATCGACGGCGGGGTTCGGCACCTCGATGTCGGCTCATCCCATCCTGGGGCTGAAGCAGGTCCCAAGGGTTAGGCTGTCCGCCTATTAAAGGGGTACGTGAGCTGGGTTCAGACCGTCGCAAGACAGGTCGGTCCCTATCGGCCGCGGGCGCAGGAGGTCTGAGGGAGGTCTCCCCTTGTACGAGAGGACCGGGGAGAGTGGGCCTCTGGTGTACCGGCTGTCCTGCCAAGGGCATACGCCGGGTAGCTATGCCCATAAGCGATAACCGCTGAAGGCATCTAAGCGGGAAGCGCGTCCCAAGATCAGACCTCCCATCCCGTTAAGGGAGTAAGGCCGGTTCGAGATGAGGACCTTGATAGGCCGGTGGTGTAAGCGCCGCAAGGCGTTGAGCCTACCGGTACTAATCGGCCGAGGCCTTGACCTTGGTGCTTCCTATGCAGTTTTCAGTGATCCTTCGCATGTTTCCTCGGGTGCCGATACCGGAGCGAGAAACACCCGGTCCCATTCCGAACCCGGCCGTTAAGCCGCTCCGGGCCGATGGTAGTATGGGGGCAACCCCATGCGAGAGTAGGTAGTGCCCGGGGAGTCAAAGGGGCTGCGAAAAGCAGCCCCTTTTTGTTTTTGGTATTTTTTCACTTCAAAGTTATCGTTGTTGTTATTTCAAGCAAGGCATATCTTACAATCACCGAGTACGGTTTGCCAGGGATAAAACTTCCGTATATTCTCACATATCCATTTTCGTCGGTTTTTACCCACAAAATAGTTTCATCGATTTGGACTTGCACGGTAACGTTCGAAATAGGCCTTCCGTTGCTATCTACAATTTGAAATTCTATGTATTCGTTTGTTGTTGATACCAAGTGCACTCCTACGGAAACTCCAAACCCTACCTGGACGTTGGAACATCCCACGATCAGAAATGTTAGGGCAAGAGCCATTATTAACAGATAGACTTTCATTTGAACCACCTCTGTGTATACGGTGTTAATACAATTTTACTCCAAAGGGAGTAAAATCAAATGAACAGGAGGTGAGTTGTGTGAGATCATTGGTTGTTTTGTTTGCAGTTTGTCTTGGTCTAATGTGTTTTGCAAACAGCGTTTCAGATTCGATCAATGATTTTGGGTTCAATATCTTTAAAGTTCTGCCAGCTGAGCAGAATCTGTTCATATCCCCCACGAGCATTTCGATGGCACTCACCATGACAAGTTTTGGAGCAGCTGGTAAAACGCTTCAGGAGATGCTTGAAACGCTGTGCCTTTCAAAATTTGAGGAAAGAGATATTTTAAAAAGTTACAGAGAACTTGTCAAGTTTCTCAATGAAAAAAGTGAATACTATGAACTGAGGATTGCCAACGCTTTGTGGGCCCAGCAAGGATATCCATTCTTGGAAAGCTTTCTGAAAGTTGTTTCGGAAAACTTTCAAGCACCCGTGGAGGAAGTAGACTTCGTGGATAGTGTTCAAAGAGGGCAAACTCGTGCAAAGATCAACAAATGGATAAGCGATGTCACAAACGGTAGGATACCTGAGCTAATCTCTGCTGACGATATCGATGAGTTAACTCGATTGGTTTTGACCAACGCGATATACTTTAAAGGCAAGTGGCTGTATCAATTTGACTCGGAAAAAACGCAAAAGGATGTCTTTCATTCAATCACAGGGGATGTGGAAGTTGACATGATGAAAATAAGCCAAGATTTTGAATACTACGAAGATGAAAATGTTCAAGTTGCAAAAATACCTTATATTGGTGAGAAATTATACATGCTGGTTGTATTGCCAAAAAAAGGACGAAGTATTCGGGAGGTTGAAGAAAGGTTGAATTCGAAAGTTTTCAGCAAATGGATTGCCAACACTTCACTTACAAAGCTTGATCTGTCGATGCCACGTTTTAAGTTTAGAAACAGATTTTCGCTTGTAAAACCCCTCATGGAACTTGGAATGGTACTCGCTTTCACAAATTATGCGGATTTCTCCAGAATGACACCGGTGAATGATCTGAAGATAACCGAAGTCCTTCACGAAGCTTTTATTGAAGTCAATGAAGAGGGGAGCGAAGCAGCGGCAGCCACGGCTGTGATTATGGGAATAAAAATGGCATTTGCTTCGCCGATTGTTTTGAAGCTTGATAGACCTTTTTTGTTTTTCGTTGTTGAAAAGTCCCAAAATCTTGTGCTGTTTATGGGTAGAGTTGTGGATCCCACAAAATAGTTAGTCTTCGGACTTTCTAACTAAACCAGGGATTGCGTATCGAAGAGTAATTGAACCCACTATGATGGTTCCGCCAATCAGAGCAAATTTTGAAGGATATTCACCGGTTGAAAGAAAAACCCAGATTGGATTCAATATTGGTTCAATGACTGGTATCAACGAGGCTTCGAAAGCAGTGACTTTTGTTATGGCTATGGAATAGAATATGTAGGAAATACCCAATTGAACTGTTCCAAGAAGGATTATTCCAACTACATTCGTTGTAGTGATGGGCTGTCGGAACAAAAATGGCAGACCAACCACAGCTGTGAAAAAATTGCCCAGCACAACTGATTCAGCAGGCTTGGCATCCTTTTGCTTTCTTAGAAACACAATGAACAGTCCAAACGCAAGACCACTCAGAACGGCAAAGAAATTGCCCAACATACTCCCAGAAGAAATTCTGCCGAAGAAGAACAAAAACATTCCAAAGAAGACAAAAGCAAGCGCCAAATAGTCGAATATCACCATTTTCTCTTTGAGTATAAGTGTTCCAAAAATCGCCACGTATACCGGAGCAGTGTACTGAAGAAATATTGCGTTTGCTGCAGTTGTCAACTTGTTTGCTGCAACAAAGGTTATGACCATCAAAGAATAGAAGCAGGCAGCTACAATCATATCCTTTGTGAAATTCAGTTTGAATCTTTTTAAGTATAGCACTAAAACGAAAACGGCTATCAGGCTTCTGGTCCCAGCTATTGCCATGGCATTCCAATTGACAAGTTTGATCAGTACACCACCAAAGCTCCACAAGGTCGATGCTATGATCAAATAGAAAATGCCTTTGGTTCTTTCCATCTTTTTTCCACCTTTCGTTGTTTATGTCATCCTGTACTCATTCTACTTTACACAGACGAAATAAGATGCAGCAACTCTTGAAGAAATGAAAATATAGATTTTTGCTGAGCTACTTGACAAAAAGACAAGTTGCTTTAGCATTGAAAATAGCAAAAAGTTGCCGGGGGGATCTACTTTGAACCAAACCAAGGATAGGAGAAGGTTTTTTCTTTATTCTATTGGTTTAGCTTTTGTTTTGTTTTCCCTTTTTTCAGGTGCGCTTTGGAATCCTTTGGCTTTTCTTGAAGGATTGAAGAGAATCGTTGTATTTCCAGATTTTCTATTGGTTGATTACGTTGAAATTGGTGGGCTTTCTGCGGCTTTCTTCAACGCCGGAGTTCTTATGATCCTTTTCACTTGGATCACTTCGCTGTTGAATCTTCAAGTTACCGGTTTGATGATTGCATCCGTTTTTACCGTTGGTGGTTTTGCACTTTTTGGAAAGAATCTTTTCAACGTGTGGCCAATATTGATTGGAGTTTATCTGTACTCGCTTTATAAAAAAGAGCCCTTCAGCCGATACATATACATAAGTTACTTCGGTACGGCAATATCTCCACTTGTAACTCAAATTGCTTTTCATTTTCCTTTTACAGGATTCAAAGCCATTTTGTTTTCTTACTTTGTAGGAATAGTAGTTGGCTTTTTCCTGCCTTCTTTGGCAATGCATTTTCTTACCGCACACAAAGGGTACAATTTGTATAACGTTGGATTTACGTGTGGAATGGTTGGCATGATCTTTGCGGCTTTTTTCAGAGTCTATAGATATGAGATGTTGCCACAAAGATTTTGGAGCAGCGGAAACAACCTTGTGTTATCAATCTTTCTTTTTTGCGTTTTTGGTGCGCAGGTGTTTTTAGGTTGGTGGTTAAGCTCAAAAACGTTCAGGAAGTACTCCAAACTTTTAAGACACAGTGGTAAACTTGCCACAGATTTTGTGCTCTTGGAAGGTTTTGAAACCACTTTGACAAACATGGGTATTCTTGGTATCTTATCGGTTGTTTATGTGCTTTTGGTGAGAAGTCAGCTCAACGGTCCTACGATTGGAGGTATAATGACCGTTGTAGGCTTTGGAGCTTTTGGAAAACACATAAAAAATGTTTTACCAATTTTGATTGGTGTTACGCTTTGTGGGTTGACCAATGCGTATGCTTTGGGAGAGCCAAACAACGTTCTTGCAGCACTTTTTGGAACAACTCTTGCGCCGATTGCTGGTGAATTTGGATTTCTTTGGGGAGTGATAGCTGGTTTTGTACATCGTGCGGTCGTCAACAGTTCGGCGTTTATGCACGGTGGGTTGAATTTATACAATAATGGTTTTGCTGGAGGATTGGTTGCGATGATACTTGTTCCAATAATATTGGCTTTGAAGAAAGGTGAAAACAACAATGGCTAAGGTGGCTGAGTTAATTTCAAAACTGTGTTCGCAAATAATGAAATATTTGCTTTCAAAATCGGCAAGTAAAATCGATATTTCCTGTCAAAAGGAAAAAGATCAAAGGTATCTGATCGAAATACAAGCTCAGGTGGACTTTAATGAATCCGATTTAGATATGCTTAAATTTTATCTGAATGTGGAAAAACACGAGGAACTTGCCTATTATTATCTACCTTTGGTAGGTGAGTACGGTTCTGAAGAAGAAATGTTGTTGATTTCCAGCTTTTTGGACAGCGTTAGCGTTGTGTACAACAAGGAGTTGAAAGTCCTAAATCTAAGGATGCTTGTAAAAATTTAAAAAAGGAGGTAAAACGATGGAATATGTCTTGTTTGTGCCTGATATGTCGTGCAATCACTGCAAAATGAGAATTTCAAAACTACTTGAAAAAGAAGGGGTTAAAGATTACGAAATAGATTTGACCAGTAAAACTGTTACTTTAAAAGCAGATGATATAAACAAAATCTGCGAAGAATTAGCGAAAATTGGATATCCAGTTAAAGCCTGTAAACCGCGTTGAAGTGTTTTTGCATGAAAAAGTTGTGGTATAATTTTAAAAAAAGAACACTACTCTTACGGGGGGTTGAAAGGATGAGAAAGCTTCTAGCAGTGATTCTTGTACTGGCAGTTTTAGCTACTTTGAGCTTTGCCGCCTTGGGTTTCAAAATTGGTGTTGTAACAGGAACGGTTTCGCAGGGTGAAGACGAATACAGAGGAGCAGAAAATGTCGTAGCAAAATACGGCAAAGAAATCATCCACGTTACCTATCCAGACAAATTCATGCAGGAGCAAGAGACAACTATTGCAAGAATCGTCGAACTTGCTTACGATCCAACAGTTAAGGCAATTGTGATTTGTCAAGGTGTTCCTGGTACCGTTGCTGCTATCAGAAGAGTTAAGGAATTCAGACCCGACATAATCTTTGTCGTAGGTGTTCCACACGAGGATCCAGAGATAGTTGAATCTGTAGCAGATGTGGCTTTGGAAACAGATACACCAGGACGTGGAAAGACAATCGTAGACCTTGCTTACAAGATGGGGGCAAAAAGGTTGATTCACTACTCGTTCCCAAGACACATGAGCTATAAACTTTTGGCAGAGCGAAGAGACATAATGGAGCAAAGATGTAAAGAACTTGGTATGGAGTTTATCTTTGTCTCTGCGCCAGATCCTCTTGGTGAGCAAGGTTTGACAGGTGCACAACAGTTCATCCTTGAAGATGTTCCAAGACAAATAGCCAAGTATGGTCCAGACACGGCTTTCTTCTCCACAAACTGTGGAATGCAAGAACCGTTGATCAAAGCGATTCTTACGCATGGTGGAATCTTCCCAGAGCAGTGCTGTCCATCACCAACACATGGTTATCCTGGAGCATTGGGAATCTCAATACCACCAGAGAAGAAAGGCGATATAAACTACATACTCAAGGTTATAAACGATGCCGTTGTTGAAAAAGGAGGAGCAGGAAGATTTGCAACTTGGCCAATCCCAATGAATATGTTGTTCGTTGAAGCTGGAGTCGAGATAGCTATAAAGCTTGTTAAGAAAGAGATCAAAGCCAACGATATGAATGCAATAAAAGCTGTGGACCTGTCAACTTAAGAAGGAAAACTGCACTAATAGAAGAAATGGAAATAGCCACTTCACTATGTCCTCATCCCTCCTCTTGTACCATAACCTGCTTATGTTAAAACGCCTCAGCCTGTACCTTTTTATCCCTATCACGCTCTCAACAAGACTCCTCTCCCCAAACCTCTCATGCTCGTGTTCCCAATATCCCATATTCTCTTCGCTCGCTTCCCAGTACCATGGCCCTTTGTCCGTTATTATCCTCAACTTACCTGTCACTCTCTTCTTCACCATCTTCATCACCAAGCTCGCTTTGTCCTTCTCTCGCGTTTTGCTGACCAACGCATAGATCACTTTCTTCCTCTTAACCTCAAACGCTATCCATACATACCAGCAGTAACCGTTTATGTTCACCTTCATCTCGTCTACAGCTACTACTGCATTGCCTTCTATCTTCTCAGCAAATATCTCTTCTTTCATCCTTGCCCACCATTTCCTCAAGGCTTCATGACTGACTCCAATTATGGCTGCTGCCTTCCTTAATGCAAGTCCATAAAAGTACAAAACCAATGCAGATACTTTCGCCTCATGTGGAACTCTTTGTCTTTGAAAAAGGTTTGGTATAATTTGGTATAGGTACTCGGTGATATTTGTTGTTGTAACTTTCATCTTTACGGGAACCTCCTTTCGGTGAGAAGAGTTGGTTCCCGTTTATTTTATCGTATTTCCCGGCTTAAGTTGACACCTCCAAAGCTGTTTTCGATCAAGTTGCTTCACAGAAAGTCAAAGGTGCTTCAACGTTTATCAGAAGATACTCCGACAAAGGTAATTACTACATGCTCATTTCAGATTCCGTGATTTTTGGTGTTACACAATTCTGATGATTAGCTGATATAGGCAAAAGACGTCGGTGGCAACACCGACGTCTTTTTTCTTATAATAGAAGCAGAAGTTTTTCACAGTGTGGGAGGTGTCTACGTGAAAAAAGTTCTTGAGATGAGAAACATCAACAAGTTTTACTTTGGAAACCAAGTTCTGAAAAACGTGAATTTAGATCTTGAAGAAGGAGAAATACACGGACTCGTTGGTGAAAACGGAGCTGGTAAAACAACTCTTATGAATATCTTGTTCGGGATGCCGGTTATCCACAGCACAGGTGGATTTGAAGGGGAAATATACGTTAATGGAAAAAAAGTTGACATTGATTCTCCAAGGAAAGCGATGGAACTTGGTATAGGAATGGTTCATCAGGAATTCATGCTTTTACCAAATTTTACGGTGACTGAGAACATAAAGTTGAACCGTGAAATAACCAAGAAGAATATTTTCAGCAGGGTTTTTGGAAAATCGCTGGAAACTTTGGACTTCAAGCAAATGCGAAAAGAGGCGAGAGAAGCTTTAAATACCATAGGTATGATGGGCATCGATGAGTGGTTTCCTGTGGCAGGACTTCCAGTTGCACACAAACAGTTTGTCGAAATAGCCAGAGAAATTGACAAGAAGAATTTAAAAGTTCTAGTGCTCGATGAACCGACTGCGGTTCTTTCTGAAGCGGAAGCTGAGACTTTGTTGAATGTTATAAGAACGCTGTCGCAAAAGGGAATTGCGATCATCTTCATTTCGCACAGGCTTGCTGAAGTTTTAGCTGTTTCCCATAGAATAACAATTCTTCGCGATGGTGCAGTTGTGGACAGTGGACCTGCTTCGTCCTTCACCCTAGCGGAAGTGGCGGAGAAAATGGTTGGAAGAAAGATAGAAGCTTTGAACCTTCCAAAGAGACAAAAGGAACCCTCAGATGATGATATCATCATGTCCATAAGAAATCTTCAAGTCAAGATGCCTGGAGAGGAAGTTAAGGATTTCAGCATAGATATAAGAAGAGGGGAAATTCTTGGCATTGGCGGCCTTGCTGGACATGGAAAACTTGGAATTGCAAACGGCATAGCTGGTGTTTATCCTGCATCTGGAACAGTTCTTTTGGAAGGAAAACCATACAAGTTGAACGATCCAATGTATGCACTTGCAAACGGTATAGTTTATCTTTCAGAAGACAGAAGAGGTGTTGGATTGCTTTTGGACGAGTCAGTTGAAATGAACATAGTTGCAACAGCAGTTCAGGCTTTCGGAAAATTTACGAAGAGGTTTCTATTTCTGAACCTTTTGGATAAAAAGGCTATTCGTGAACATGCACTGAAAATGATAAAAGAGCTAGATATTCGATGCAAAGGTCCTACTCAACCGGTGAGAAGGTTGAGTGGGGGTAACCAGCAAAAAGTTTGTCTTGCGAGGGCTTTTACGCTTGAACCAAAAATACTGTTTGTCTCAGAACCAACCAGAGGTATAGATGTTGGAGCGAAAAGATTGGTTTTGGATCACTTGGTGCAGATGAACAGAAATCTCGGCGTTACCATCGTCATGACTTCTAGCGAATTGGCAGAGTTGAGAAGTATCTGCGATAGGATAGCAATAGTTGCAGAGGGAAAACTTTCTGCAATTCTTCCACCCAGCGCATCGGATGCAGAATTTGGTTTGGCAATGGCTGGAGAGCTTCAGGAGGTGGCTCAACGTGGATAAATTTTTTGCTATTTTGAAAAAGGTTGATTTGCCAACCTTGATAATATTCCTTTTCTTGATAAGCCTTTTTGTTTTGGCAGCTTTTGTGAATGTTTCAATACCAACGTTAATAGGAGATTCTCTAAGAAGAATTGGTATGAACGGGGTACTCGTGTTGGCTATGGTTCCAATGATCAGAGCTGGAGTTGGGCCAAACTTTGGTTTACCCGTTGGAATAATAGGAGGACTTCTTGGAGCTTTGATAAGCATGCAACTTGGTCTTGCTGGTGCGATTGGCTTTTGGACTGCAATAGCACTTGCAGTGTTGATCTGCACAGGTCTTGGTTTGGTTTATGGGTGGCTTTTGGAGAAAGTGCGTGGGCAAGAAATGATGGTTGGAACTTACGTTGGTTATTCCATAGTTGCTTTTATGTCGATAATGTGGCTTTTGTTACCCTTCTCAAGACCAGATATGATTTGGGCAATAGGTGGAAGAGGACTTAGGTACACTTTGTCTCTTCAAGATTATTTTGCAGGAATTTTGAACAACTTTTTGAAGTTTAAAATCGGCAGTTTAGAAATACCAACTGGTTTATTACTCTTTTTCGGTGCAGCTTGTTATTTGATCTACATATTCTTCAGAACAAGGATTGGATTGGCTATAGATTTGACTGGCCAGAACGAAAAGTATGCAATAACATCGGGGGTGAACGTGAAAAAAGCTCGTTTAATTGCGGCTACTTTGTCCACGATCCTTGGAGGAATTGGAATAATAGTGTACGCACAAAGTTATGGTTTTTTGCAGCTTTACCAAGCACCTTTGGGATTAACCTTTCCATCCGTCGCATGCATCCTCATAGGAGGGGCTTCGATAAGGAGAGCCACCATAAAAAACGTGATAATTGGAACAGCAGTTTTTCAAACCCTTTTGACGATCGCTTTGCCGGTTTTAAGTCAAGTTACCAGGGGTGATATCACCGAAGTCATGAGGATGATCATAAGCAACGGGATGATATTGTATGCACTAACTAGAGCTCCAAGGGAGGCGAGCTGAGATGGAAAAAGTCAAAAGAATTTTGATAAATTACTCTGTTCCAATAGCCTTTTTGGTTTTGTCAATCTCAGCCGTTGTTATTGCAAAGATTCCATGGACCTTTTTAGCCGCTGAAGTTGTAAGACGTTTGAGCAGAAATACATTCCTGGTTCTCTCGTTGATCATTCCAATTGTGGCTGGGATGGGATTGAACTTTGGAATAGTTCTTGGCGCGATGGCTGGGCAGGCGGCAATGTTCTTCGTCGTTGACAGAAAGATATCCGGAGTACCCGGAATTTTACTCTCGATGATTTTCGCAACTGGAATAGCCATAGTTTTGGGATGGTTGGCTGGCTTGGTTTTGAACAAGGCACGTGGTAGAGAGATGATAACATCGATGATCTTAGGATTTTTTGCCAACGGGGTTTACCAACTGATATTCCTCTTCTTTGCTGGGTCGTTGATCCCGTTTTCAACCAAAGCCATGCTTTTGACTGGTGGAGTGGGTTTGAGAAACACGGTGGATCTTTGGGGAACTTTGGCAGGTGCTTTGAACTCCGTGTGGGTGATCAGGATCGGTATGATTCGCATTTTCGTTGTGCCGCTTTTGATTGTTGCGGCTTTGTGTGTCTTTATAACGCTACTATTTAAAACCAAACTTGGTCAGGATATAAGAGCCGTTGGTCAAGACATTCACGTTGCCGAAGTAGCTGGAATAAACGTCAACAAGGTTAGAATAATCGCAGTCATCATGTCAACTGTTTTGGCTGCGATTGGACAAATAATATACCTGCAAGACATAGGGACGATAAACACTTACAACAGCCACGAACAAGTTGCCCTTTTCTCTATAGCAACTCTGTTGGTTGGTGGAGCTTCGACGATGAAAGCCTCCATATGGAACGCGATAATCGGTGTTTTGTTGTTCCACACGTTGTTTGTGGTTGCGCCAAGCGCCGGTAACAAACTCTTCGGTCAACCTCAGGTTGGAGAGTTCTTCAGAGAATTCCTTGCATACGCGGTTATAGCTTTTGCCTTGGCTATGCATGGTTGGAAATTGAGGCAGATGAGAAAAGCGTAATTGCTTTGAAATATTGATTTAATTTTGGTCGTGGTATTATACAAAAAACGAGTTTTTGAGGTTGATCACAATGGAGTGTATAGTTTCAAGCGTTAATCGGCAAGTGAATATTCATACAACAAAAGGGGCTTTTGGCAACGAAAGCCCCTTTATTTTTCGCCTGGAGGAATGAAGATGAGATATTACAACCCTTTTAAAGGCGCTTTTGAGGATCTTCAAATACAATTGCCAATTAAAGCAAAGGCAGATAATTTAATCGCAACCATACCGTTTTTTGACATGCACACCCATGTTAGGCTGAACGGACAGGAGGATTATCAATCTTTGGAAAAAGCAGCTATCGCTGGTGGTTACTCCGCCGTCTTGATTCAACCAAATACAAAGCCAGAACTTGCCACAAGCCAGGTTTTTGAGCAACATTTGAACTTAGCGAAGGATAAACTCATCGACTTTTTCTGGAGTTGCTCGTTGTTTGGAGAATTGGAACCCGATTCAACTAAAATTTTGTGTTACTCAAACGATGGAATACACTATGATACCTTGAAAATCGTTGAGGCTTTCAAGAGGAAAAAACCCCATCTTTTGCTTGATCACAGCCAGCTGCACGAACTTGACGGTGCTTTCTACGAAGGCACGAATGTTTTGTGTAAAAAACGTCCCATCAATTCAGAGGCTGTTTCGATCTTTCGTAACGTTTTGCTTGGCGTTGAATATGGATTTTCAAAATTTCACATTCAACACGTCAGCACGAAGATGTCTATTGAAACTATCTGTTTTCTTCGAAGATTTGCTCAAGTTAGTTGTGAAGTGACGCCGCATCATTTGTTTTTCACCATGGAAGATGTGAAGAACACAAATTTCAAAATAAATCCGCCGCTTGCAACAAAGAGTGATAGAGAAACTTTGCTGAAAGCCGTTAAGGATGGAATTATAGATGTTCTGGCCACGGATCATGCACCCCATCCAGATAAACCACAAGATTTTGAATTGGCACCTTTTGGAAGCAGTGGTATAGAAATTGCCTTCAGCGCTTTTTACACTATATTGGAAGATTTAAAATTGGTTTTCGACAAACTGATCGTTGCTCCAAGAAAGTTGCTTAAAGTTCCTCTACCGAATGGCTTTGAAGACTTAGTTGTCGTCGATCCAGATGCAAGCTTTACGGTGGACTGTAAAAAATTCTTTAGCAAGGGAAAAAATTGCGTTTTCGATGGAATCAAGTTAAAAGGAAAAGTTGTTGGAATGAAACTCAAAGGAAGGTGGGTGTACTGGGATGGAGAATTTCTCTTTAACAAAGAAGGAAGTTGAGAAGATAAGCGGTAACACTTACTTGATTAGATTCAACGAGTGGATCGACTTTGAACCAATGCAGTTTGTAATGGTGGAAACACCCAATTCCGTAGTTCGAAAACCTTTTGGACTGGGATCTTGGCAAGGTGATTTGGCTTTGTGCGTTGAAATTTTGGGCGAAGGAACTAAATATATAGTTCATGAAGCGGTCAAATTGAATGTTCACGGGCCTTGTGGTAATGATTTTGTTCCTCCTAACAAAAATGGTTTGATCATAGCGGCAGCTTCGTGCTTGGCTATGGCACACGAGGCTTTTAAAAGATGGGATGTAGAGGTTTTAATGTGCAGCAGAGAAGAATTTGAAATGGATGTAAGACCTTTCAGAAAAATCGTCGGCGATGAAAGTTTTCTTAAAACACTTAGAGAATTAAAAGGTTACGATTGGTATCTGACGCTTGGATCTCCGCAGATGTGCAGGATTGCTTACGGTATTTTGAAAACAAAAGGAGAAGTCTTCACGACGATGGATTCCTACATGGCTTGTGGAATAGGTGCTTGTAGAGGCTGTGCAATTGAAACTAAGGAAGGTTTAAAACACGTTTGCATCGATGGACCAATTTTCAGAGGTGATGTCGTATGGATTTGAAAGTTCCATTGGTCATAGCTTCTGGTGTCGGGGGCATGGGTGAATATCTCAAGTTGGTGGATCCTTCCTGTATAGGTGCTTACACTTTGAAAACCATAACTTTGAAATCAAAGGTTGGAAATCCTCCTTGTAGGTTGATAGCAACAAAAGATTATTTAATCAACAGCATAGGACTTGAAAATCCCGGGGTGGACGAATTTCTCAGAAGGCTCAAAGATGGTGAATACAACTGGATATTTGAGAAAGTAAAGGTTATCTTGAGCCTCGGCGGGGACAATTTGGATGAATATCGATTGGTAGCAGAAAAGGTTAAAGACGTGGAGGAAAAATTTGTCGCTATAGAATTCAACTTTTCTTGTCCAAATGTGGAAAAAGGCGGACTTGGTGTTGTCACCGATTTGAGTAATTTGGAAAGACTTTTAGGCATTCTTAGAAAAACTTTGAAGAGTTTTTTGATAGCCAAAGTGGGCATAGAAGGTATTTTCGTCGAATATTTTGCCAAAATGCTTGAAAACAACGGTTGGAATGGTATAAGCTTGATCAACACGATAAGGGCTTTAAAGTTCGTGGATGGGAAGATCTTCAAGGGAGGACTTTCCGGACCTGTTTTAAAACCAATTGCCCTTAGGGCAGTTTACGAGGTTAGAAGGGTTACTTCAAATTTGTTCGTCATCGGGGGAGGAGGCATAAGTAATGAGGAAGACGCAAAGGAATTTTTGATGGCCGGTGCCGATGCTGTGAGTGTTGGTACTATAATTTACAAAAATCCAAAGATTGTTGAAAGGATAGCGGAAAGCTTAAGGAGGGGTAGACTGTGAAGCCTGTTTTGAGTTTGGATATGGAGAATCCTTTGGAATTCATCGATAAGTACGGATCTTTCCAACACGTCAAGATTGGGCACAGTGTGGCGATTTATGGAAAATCGGTGCTAGAGGAGTTTCAGAAGAGAAATTTAAAGGTGATAGTTGATTTGAAATTCGTCGATATCCCATCCACCGTGGCAAGGTCTATAAAGGCTTGGGACCACGAGTGCGTTGAAGGTTTTACAGTTCACAGTGCCTGTGGCATCGACAGCATAAGGGCTGCCCTTGAAAGCACCGACAAGTTAATCTTTGTTGTGTTAAAACTCACATCTCTGACAGGCGATCTTGCTGAATACTTGGATTTGATAAAATCTCTGAGAATCCTTGGTTGCTCGTTCGTTCTTCCTGGAAAATGGGCTGTACAACTTAGAAAGCAGATCCCGGGAAAGATACTGGTTCCAGGTGTACGAATAAAAAGGGGAGCTGACGATCAAAAAGATGTTGTTCATCTGTCGGAAATCATGAACGTCGCAGATTACGCTGTGCTTGGAAGGGAAATATACAAAAGCCCCGATCCGGCAAAGGCTATGGATGAGGTGAGGAGGATGCTCAATGCGTGAACTTCTTCTCAAAACGGGTGCTTTGCTTGAAGGACATTTCTTGTTATCGTCTGGGAAGCATTCATCGAATTACATTCAATGCGCAAAAATATTTGAGTATCCTAAGTATGGCGACATGGTTGGAGAAATGATCGCTCGAAAGATATCCGTTCATTCACCACAAGTTGTCATAGGACCAGCACTTGGCGGAATTATTCTTGCTTACACAGTGGCTCGAGCAATTGGCGCTCGTGCGCTTTTTGCCGAAAGGGAAGATGGAGTGATGAAGCTGAGAAGAAACTTTGAGATACAAGAAGGTGAAAAGGTTGCAATAGTAGAAGATGTCACCACAACCGGTGGTTCGGTAATGGAAGTGAAAAACTTGGTGGAAAGCTATGGTGGTGTTGTTTGCTGCATAGCAAGTATAGTCGATAGATCGGTTGAACCATTGCCGTTTGACGTACCTTTTTATTCCTTGATTAAGCTTGTATTTCCAATCTATGAGCCAGGAGAGTGTCCGTTGTGTAAACAGGGAATACCGCTTGTAAAACCAGGAAGCAGAAAATGATCAAATGTCTATCTTTAAAAATATCCTGATGAGAAAACCTATTGAAAATGAAACTGCGGCTACTCCTATACTTATTGAAAGCATCTCGAAAAAATGAATCTTGAAATTCAAATCCTTTACAATCGAGACAAAGTAAGTAAAAATGAAAATCACGAAAACAGCGTTCAACATGGTTACAGAAAGCGCGACCAAAGGCAATTCAAAGACAAGGTAAGGAAAGGTTAAAAACAAAACGGTCAAAATATAGGCTGTTCCGGTGTAAAATGCCGACTTGATAGGGTTTTTCTCTCCCTTTTCCGATTTTTTGGAAAGATAATCTGAAGCAGCCATGGATAAAGCTGCGGCAAAACCTGTTATGAGTCCCGATAGTGCCACAACTTTTGTTTTTTGTAAGGCCAAGGTTAAACCTGCCAATGCCCCAGTCAGTTCAACTAAAGCGTCGCTCAATCCAAGAACCATGGAACCGATGTAGTTCAGCTTTTCCTCGTTTATAAGATCGAGCAACATTTTCTCATGTTTCTCTTCGTCTTGAACGAAAAGTTTAACAAGTTCGTTTGAGTTGCAATTTAAATAATTTTTTTGCGCTTTTTCTTCTTTTCTTTCCATAACTTTAAGTGCAAAGGTTAAACCAAAAATTTTTGCAAGCAAAATATACCAAAGTACGGCCAATTTTTTTGGTTTAGCATCAACGCCGGTGATCTTTTTTAAAGCTTCATAATGTCTTAATTCATCTCGAGCTATTTTCTCCAAGATTTCCCTGTTTTGCCTACTGATTTTTGAAAGCTTTGAATAAACTAAATATTCTGTGATTTCGTTTTGCTGAAATTCTTTCATATTCTTGCCCTCCTTTCAAACAATTATAATAAAATCTCGGTGGTGATTTCTTTGTTGATCATAGGCATAGGTGGAGGTACAGGTTCTGGGAAAACGACGGTGGCGAAAAAGATCATCGAGAAGGTTGGAGAAGAAAGATGCGGATTGATACCCATGGATAACTACTACAGGGATATGAGCCATTTGCCTTTGGAAGAAAGAAGAAAGGTGAACTACGATCATCCAGATGTGATTGAACATGAGCTTTTGAAGGAACATCTTCTACAACTTCTTGAGGGAAAAACCATCTTTCTTCCGTGCTATGATTTTGTAAACTACGTAAGATTGCCGAAGACCATAGTTTTCACCGCCAAGGATGTTGTCATAGTCGAGGGAATTTTTGCATTGTATTATGAAGATATCAGAAGTTTGTACGCTTTGTCTATCTACGTCGATGCCGAGGATGATATACGGTTCATAAGACGTTTAAGAAGGGATATCAAAGAAAGAGGTAGAACCGTGGATTCGGTGATAGAGCAATACCTTCAAACCGTAAAACCAATGCATGATGCTTACGTCGAGCCAACGAAAAGAAAAGCAGATATAATCGTTCCAAAAGGAGGATACAACGAAAAAGCAATTGAGGTCATAGTTAACTACATTTTTAAAAGGTTGGAGAGTAAAGAATGAAAGGAAAACCGATTGTAGTAATAATATTTTTCGTCCTTTTCACCTGCCTGGTTTTTGGCAATTACAAATTGGTGCGTACCAAATATTTTGACATAGTTTTTTCCGAAGGACTTGATTCCAAAGCTTTTGTTCTGTCGAAAAAAGCCGATGAAGTGTACGAAAAGTTGGCAAATGAATTGAATTGTACTTTGAAAACGCGTCCAAAAGTTTATCTTGTCGGTGGTAATGATTTTGCAAATGGTTATGCCAATCCTTTGACCAACACGATCGTTATATACGTAAACGACGTTGATCCCTTGGTGATAACACCGAACTACGAAGACTGGGTAGTATTTTGCTTTGTTCATGAACTTACTCATCTTTTTTTGATGAACAAACTTTCCACTTACATTGAGCCACTTTCAATTTTCGGTCAAACTGTTTGCGTAGCGTTGCAAAGTGTTTTAACACCTATGTACCTTCACGAAGGTCTTGCGACTTATTTTGAAACTTATCTAACAGGTTTTGGACGAGGGAATGATCCTCTTTTTAAAACTTACATAGAGAAAGCAAAGGAAACGGATGTTGGTCTAAGGTATGCATCAAGCTTAACAACTTCTAGATGGCTTGCCGGCGGCGCAAGTTATGTTCAAGGTTATTCACTCTTGAAGAAAATCGAGGAAGATTATTCACATCAAAAAGTCGTAGAGTTGGTCGAAAGATTTTCGGAAAATCCGCTAAGACCTTTTGGAATAACTTTGAAAGAGACGGTTGGAAAAGAATTTCTTGGTAGTTGGTTGGAAAAGGATAAAAGAGTAGGTAAAAACCAAGATTTTTCGAAGTTATTTCTTTGGCCAAGCAAGGTAGATTTGAACGCTTGGAGGATTTACTACGTTGCACAAAAATACTCTTCACAAGAAGCGTTGTATTATTGCGATGCGCTTAGCAAAGAAGAATTCAAAGTTTTAGATCTTCAAAACTGCGTGAGTTTTTCTGTAAGCAAATCTGGCAAAGTTGCCGTTGCTAGATACGTTTCAGCTGGTAATTCTGTAGTTTCACAGCTTTACGTACACTCTGGTACAACCTTTAAGCTTCCTGTACAAAATATCGTTGACCTTGATTGGATAAACGACCACAAATTGGTCTTGATAAGGCAGCAGAACGGATCTAGATTCATCGATGTTTACGATCTTCTTCAAAGAAAAATCACACGAATTTTTGGACCGTATGAAAACTTAATTCCTTTGCAGATAACTGCTGATGAACGACGAATAATTTTCACTGGTAAAGTGGAAACGAATATAGGTTTGTTCATGTTGAATTCAGATGGAAAACTTTACAAGTTAGATTGCGATGGAAATGCAAAACTATCCCCGAAATTGGTTGAAGACAAGCTTTATTTTTGTGCGGAGAACTTCGACAAGATTCAAGTTTTCATGCTTGATTTAAACGACATGACGTTGTGGAATCTTGGTGGGCAAGATTTCGTCAGTGCGGTGGTTTACGAGAACGAGGTATTTGGTGTTCAAATTGTGCCTGGTGGTTATCGATTTGCCAGCCAACCGGTTGAACCATCGTTCGTTAGAAATTTAAGATGGATAGAGTTTGATCAGCTTTTTCCACAGGAAAGCTTTGTCCTTGACGCAGAAAAGTATTTCGATTTGCTGAAGTACAGATTTTGGTTTCCTGTTGGATATTTTGATGAAACTGGTTGGTTTCTTGGAACTTTGATTGGATTTTGGAACGATGCGGTTGATGAGACGTTGTTTTTGCAAGTCGGATGGAGTGACTTTGGTCCTTCCTTTAAGGTTGATGTAACTTTTGACAAGGCAGCTGATCTTTACTTTAGCTATGCTTTTTCACCAAAAGATCAAACTTTAAATGGTCAGTTTGCTGTACCACTTTATTTGAACAGAGGGTTGAAGAACGAAGTTGTTTTAACAAAGTTTGGTGTAACTTTGAAAGCTGAACAAGGTTTTGAACCACTATTGAGTTGCAAGTATTCCATTGGAACTGTAGGAGGTAAAATTCACGGTTTAAGTGTGCCAGAGATTGAATTATGGTTAAATCTCATGCCAAAACCGAACGTTGGTTTTTCAAGATCCTTCCTGCTTGTTAATAGTTTGGTAATGTTTGCAGTAAACACAGATTTTGAGACACTTAAATACGTTTGGAATCTAACCTTGCCGCGTTTGAGGTTTAACCTTGGTTCAAAAGATGGTTTTTGGAACATGGATGGAATGAACCTTTCTTTTGGTTGCATAACCGAGATAAACAGACTTTACGAGTTTGGATTCGATGGTTATGTAAAAACAACTTTTTATTTTGATTTTCTCTATCAAATACCTATGCCAGTTTTCATAATGGTGGGAGTTAAAGATAACAAACCTTATTTTAGAATTGGCATAGAAAACATTTTAAATGCATTGAGAGTGCGAAAAAAGGCTATGCTATAATGATTGTAAAGGAGGTGAAGTACATGAGAATCGCCATGGCGGCATTCGAAGTTTATCCATTTGCAAAAGTTGGAGGACTTGCCGATGTACTTGGCTCACTTCCAAAAGTTATAGAAAAGCAAGGAGAAAAGGTTTCCATATTCATGCCACTTCACAAACTTGTTAGAAAAAATTGTGAAAAGCTTGGAATAACCTTGGAATCGTTGGTGAAGTCTATTCCCATACCGTACCTTCAAACTCAGCAAAAATTCGATGTTTATCATTCAAAATTACCAGGATCAAATGTTCCAGTTTACTTCATAGCCAACGATTATTACTTCTCAGCCGAGAATGTTTATGAAGCACCTGATATTGCCGAACAATCGATATTCTTCTGTGCATCGGTGTTGGAAGCAATGAAAAATCTTGGAATGCAATTTGACATTATACACGCTCATGATTGGCAAACAGCTTTAATACCAGTTTATTTGAAAGCGCTTTACAGAACAGATCCTTTCTTCTCCAAAACTGCTTCTGTTTTCACGATCCACAATTTGGGTTACCAAGGTATATTCGATCCTTTGTACATGAAGTTTGCTGGATTGCCAAATTACTTGTTCAGTATAGACGGTTTGGAATTTTATGGAAAGCTGAACTTCATGAAGGGTGGCATTCTGTTCAGCGATGTTATCACGACTGTCAGTCCAACTTATGCGCAGGAAATACAAACCGAAGAATTCGGAGAAAAACTCGACGGTGTTCTCAGATTGAGAGCAGACGATCTTTACGGCATCTTAAACGGTATCGATTATCTTGAATACGATCCTGCAACGGATAAGAGGATTTATGTCAACTACGATTTGAACAATGTGGAAAAGAAAAAGTTGAACAAATTGGAGCTTCAAAAGGCTTTGAACCTAGAGGCTGATGAGAATAAGCCGATGATAGGAATGATAAACCGTTTGGTCGATCAAAAAGGACTTGATCTTGTGGAGAAAGCCATTGACTTTATCATGCTTTTCGATGTTCAATTTGTCGTCCTTGGAACAGGTGAAAAGAAGTACGAAGAAATGTTCCAACAAATTCAAGAAAAATACCCAACAAGAGTTTCAGTGAATCTGAAGTTTGACGTTGACCTTGCACAAAAAATTTACGCTGCAAGTGACATCTTTTTGATGCCATCGAGGTACGAACCTTGCGGGTTAGGTCAGATGTACAGTCTAAGGTATGGCACCATACCCGTTGTCAGATACACTGGAGGTTTGGCCGATACCGTCAAGGAGTACAATCCAAAGACGAAAGAAGGCAACGGTTTTGGCTTTACAGAGTACGATCCGGCACATTTGCTGTACGCAGTTGCAAAAGCTGTTCATGTTTACAAAAACGAAAAAGAACATTGGAACAGACTGATTAAGAATGCCATGCAGACAGATGTTTCTTGGGAAAGGTCAGCCAAGCAATACATAAGTGTTTATCAAGAAGCTTTGAAAAAGAAAAGATTCTAAGGAGGAAGTAAAGAAATGCCAGAACTCAGGAAAGATCCTGTGATAAAACGATGGGTAATAATAGCCACCGAAAGGGCAAAACGTCCCCACGATTTTGTCAGGCCGAAAGTTGAGGAAAAATCAACATTCTGTCCTTTTGACTACGGTAACGAACACACAACTCCACCCGAGGTTCTTGCTTTCAGACCCGCAGACAGCTCGCCGAACACACCCGGTTGGTGGGTAAGGGTCGTGCCAAACAAATTTGGTGCCGTCGATCCAACGCTTGAACCAAGAAGATATGGGGTTGGAATGTTCGATGCCATGGAAGGTTTCGGGTTTCACGAAGTGATAATCGAAACTCCGGATCACAACACCCACTTGGCTTTGATGGATTACAAACAAGTAGAAGAAGTCGTGTGGGCTTATTGGCACAGGTACACCGCTTTGGCAAATAACACGTTGATAAAATACATCCTCATTTTCAAAAACCATGGTAGGGATGCTGGAGCATCACTTCAACATCCTCACAGCCAATTGATAGCACTTCCCATTGTTCCAAAAAGGGTACAGGAGGAATTGGATGGATCTTTGGATTACTACAATTACAAGGAGCGATGTGTTTTTTGCGATATAATCAGGGAAGAAACTTATCGTAAAGAAAGAGTTGTGGAAGAAAACGAAGACTTTATCGCAATAGAACCTTTTGCCGCGCGTTTTCCATGTGAAACATGGATACTCCCAAAAAGGCATGCGAATTCTTTCGGATCAATCGTCGAAAAAGAAGTGAAAAGTTTTGCTAAAATATTGAAAAATACCCTTTACAGAATGTGGAAAGCGTTGGACAATCCTCCGTACAATTTCATGTTGCACACAGCTCCAACAACAGGTGAAGGAAAGGAATATTATCATTGGCATCTTGAAATTGTTCCGAGGTTGACAAACGTGGCAGGTTTTGAATGGGGATCTGGTTTTTACATAAATCCGATGCCTCCAGAAGAGGCTGCAAAATATCTTCGCAGTGTTGAAATTCAGTGAATTTGTAGTAAAATGAAAAATACCATGTCAATAAAAGTTCAAAATTCACACAATCTTAAGGAGGATTGGTAGAATGGAGACTTTGAAGGTCAGTTCAAACTCAAATCCTAACAAGGTAGCAGGAGCCATCGCGGGTGCTTTGTCAAAAGCCGACAGAGTTGAAATTCAAGCGATTGGTGCTGGAGCTGTCAACCAAGCTGTCAAGGCGATAGCTGTGGCAAGAAGATTTTTAAACGAAAGCGGCAAGGATGTGTACATGATACCAGGATTTATGGAGGCAACAATCGATAACGAAAAGAGAACAGGAATTTCTTTCAAAGTTTTTGTCACAACAAAACAAATGCAGTGAGGAAATGCTTGATGCTTTTGCGGAAATTGTCAAGGCTTGCTTGGAAGATGAGAGAATTCTAAGTATCGTCCAACAAATTTGCAAATTGAGTCAAGAAGAAAGAGAGCAATTTTTGACGAAGGTCAAAAGATATTTTTTTGACAAGAACGACGAGTCAAGCGT
Organism: Pseudothermotoga thermarum DSM 5069; assembly: GCF_000217815.1. Lineage (NCBI taxonomy): Bacteria > Thermotogati > Thermotogota > Thermotogae > Thermotogales > Thermotogaceae > Pseudothermotoga > Pseudothermotoga thermarum. Next base: position 1,946,221 of record NC_015707.1, read on the forward strand.
TGAGGCTTACAAATTTTATTTGATTATTCTTGAAGATGAAAACGCCGAAAAAATATTGAAATTGGTTGAGGAAGGCGGAAGATCGATTAATAAGATTTGAAAAACAAAAATTTCAATGCTGGATTTGAAAAAGCACAAAGTAGGTGTTATAATATACTTGTGAAATCCTGCCGAGCGGGCGTAGCTCAGCGGTAGAGCATCAGCTTCCCAAGCTGAGGGTCGCGGGTTCGACCCCCGTCGCCCGCTCCAGACCACAACTCGGATGACGGTGAAAACCTCATCTGGGTTGTTGGAATCTTTTGTGGAGGTGTGAAAGGTGACGCAGGAAGAAAAAAGAGCCATCATTGAACAGTTCAGGATCAACGAAAAGGACACAGGTTCGGTAGAGGTGCAAATAGCACTGTTGACAGCAAGGATTAGACATTTAACTGAGCATTTGAAGAAGCATCCAAAAGACTTCCATTCGAGAAGAGGACTAATGAAAATGGTTGGACGAAGAAGGAAGATGCTAAGGTATTTGCGCGAGAAGAACATTGAATCCTACAGAGAGTTAATTCAAAAGCTAAACCTAAGAAAATAATGAAAAACATGGCGGGCGGGTTACATCGCCCGCTTTTAATTCCAAACCGCGGAACATGACAGAGGTGGTCGACTTGAAATGTTGGAGTCGTGAGATGATTGGAAGAACTTTTTACGTTGAATATGGTAGAATGGCGAAACAAGCAAGTGGGTCTGCACTTGTTAGAATTGGCGATACAACCGTTTTGGCAACTGTTGCAATGTCTGACGAAGAGACGGAAGGCATAGACTTTGTTCCGTTAACCGTTGAATTTCAGGAAAGATATTATGCTGCCGGAAAAATCCCGGGAGGGTTCGTAAAAAGAGAAGGTAAGCCAAGCGATGCTGGCATACTTTCCGCAAGAACCATCGACAGGCCAATTAGACCGCTTTTTCCAAAGAATTTGAGAAACGAGGTTCAACTGATCGTCACTGTGCTTTCAGTTGATGGTGTTAATCCACCAGATGTTGCAGGGGTTATGGCAGCCTCATTGGCTTTGAACTTTTCCGAGGTGCCCTTCAACGGCATTGTCGGTGCGGTGAGAGTTGGATACATCGATGGAAAAGTTGTTTTCTTCCCAACTGAAGAAGAACTTGAAAAAAGTTTAGCTGATATCGTTGTTGCAGGTACTGAAGATGCAATAACGATGGTCGAGGGTGAGGCAAAGGAAGTCACTGAAAGTCAAATGGTTGAAATACTCTTCAGAGCGCATGATGCAATAAAGGAGATTGTAAAATTCCAAAAGGATATCTTGTCTGAATTCAACGTTGTCAAAAGGCAGATACCAGAGAAAACTCTTCCAGAAGATGTCCTAGCGGATTTTGAAGCGTGTATAGACAGCGCAGAGCTTAGAAACAGGCTTTTGACGCAAGGAAAAAAAGCCCGTGCAAAAGCCTTAGACGAGTACTTTGAATCAATAAAGAACAAACTAGTTGAAAAATATGGTCAAGAAAGAATTGAAGAACTCCTTTTGCTTTTGAAAGATCTTTATGAGGAAAAATTGAAACATCGTGCAAGAAGGTTGATCGTTGAAGAAAATATACGCTTGGATTTGAGATCGCCAAAGGATATAAGACCAATTACCTGTGAAATAGGTGTAATTCCAAGGGTTCATGGATCGGCTTTGTTCACGCGTGGCGAAACGCAAAGTCTTGGTATAGTTACCCTTGGTGCACCGATGGATGAGCAAATCATTGACACACTTTTTGAAGAGGGCACAAAGAGGTTCATGTTGCATTACAACTTTCCACCGTTTTCAACTGGTGAGGTCAAACCACTTAGAGGACCAAGCCGAAGAGAAATAGGTCATGGATATCTCGCTGAAAGAGCTTTGAAGTTTGTCATACCAAAAGAGGACGAATTTCCATACACAATCAGGGTTGTTTCTGAAATACTGGAATCAAACGGTTCCTCATCAATGGCAACAGTTTGTTCAGGATCTTTGGCGCTTATGGACGCAGGTGTTCCAATAGCTAAGCACGTTGCTGGTGTTGCGATGGGCTTAATTTTGGAACCGGATGCGCAAATTGTTTTGACTGATATCCTTGGTGCAGAAGATCACTGGGGCGATATGGATTTCAAAGTTGCAGGTACAAGGGATGGAATAACGGCATTTCAAATGGATTGCAAAGTTTCTGGTGTTTCAAGAGAACTGTTGCAAAGAGCACTTGACCAAGCAAAAGAAGCTCGATTGTACATTTTGGAAAAGATGTACCAAACGATTGACAAACCGCGCTCGTACCTTTCCAAATACGCTCCAGTGATAAAAGTAACAAACGTTGACCCATTGAGAGTGGCAGACATAATTGGACCTGGTGGGAAGGTTATAAAATCCATCATCAGAGACTATGACGTCAAAATTTCCATCGATGATGAAACAGGACGGGTAAGCGTCATCGGAAACGATCCTGAAAAGGTCGATTCGGCGATCAAGCAGATCAACACGATTGCGAAAGAGATAAACGTGGGTGATGTTTTCGAAGGAAGAGTTACCCGAGTAGAACCCTATGGGTTGTTCATCGAAATACTTTCTGGAAAGATCGGATTGCTCCATCAAAGCAAACTTGTGCGCAACATAAAGAACTTCAAAGTAGGAGACCACGTGATGGTCAAAGTAGTCAACATTGACAACCTTGGAAGGTTACAATTTGAGGAAATCGCACCTGAGTCTGAGCAGAAACAAGTCAGTGCGCGTAAACATACCAAACCATTGAATGATGAAGATCAATACCAAGATTAAATTTAAAAAAACCATTGAAATGGCAAACCAGCCAACCTCAGGCTGGTTTGTTTTTGTTGTATTCAAAGTAGACGTTTTCGAGGAGGGATCGAAGCAGTGAATTGTGAAATAGTTCAAGTTGGCCCTCACATTGTTTATCTCATTCCTTTCAACAGTGTCGAGACGATTTCCGTTGCCTTTGCAGTTCCTGTAGGTTCAGCACATGAAAGCGATGAAGAAGCGGGAATTTCCCATTTTATAGAACATGTTGCCTTCAAGGGGACAAAGAACTTCAGCGAATTTGATTTGAAATATTCCGTAGAAGTTGTTGGAGGAACTTTAAATGCGTTCACCACACGTGATTTCACAGTTTATTATGCAAAGGTACCATACACAAGTTATCAGATAACTATCGACGTTTTGACAGATCTCGTTTTCAACCCTATTTTTGATGAAAAAGCTGTTGAGCTCGAGAAATCTGTCATTATAGAGGAAATAAAGTCTTACAACGAAGATCACGTTTCTAGGGTGGAAGATCTCTTCATTGAAGCGGTTCTTCAAAAGCCATATTCAAAACCTATAAGTGGATACGAAAAAACCGTTTCCAGTTTTTCTTCACAAGACTTGAAAAACTTTCATGAAAGAAATTATGGCAACCTTCGTGTTTTGGTTGTAGGCAAAATAACGAAAGATTTGAAAAAATATTTGTTAAATAAATTGCAATGTTATGATAAAATTGTAAAAGAAGAGAAACCACCGTTGCGCTTTAAAAAACCGAAGAAAGTGTTTGAGGAAAAAAATGACTTAACACAGTTGCATTTCGTTCACGGTACTGTTTTGGATTTCGGAGTTGAGGATGAAAAGTTTAGGGTGTTCAGGGTGCTTGAAACAACGCTTGGGAGCGGGATGAGTTGTCTTCTTTTCAAAAGAATAAGAGAAGATTTAGGGCTTGTTTACAGTATCGAATTGTTGAGTTCTGCTTGGCCTAATAAAACACTTTTCAGTATATACGCTTCTACAAGTAAAGAAAAGTTCCAAAAATACGTTGAAGAGATGAATAAGTTGACACGTGAAGATATAGGCAAAGACTTTTTTGAGTACGGTAAAAGAAGATTGCTTGGAAAGCTTCAAATGCTTACTGAGAGTGTAAGTTCCCTGTTCAGCTATGCTCTTGGTTACATCATGGTTGGTTTAAAACCGAAACCAATAGAGGATGTGATAAAGGAAACCTCAAGGGTAACTTACAAACAAGTTCTGGAACTTTGGAAAGAGATATGTTCAAAAGATTGGTACTGGGCTTTCGTTGTTCCAAAAGGGTATAAACCTTTCTAAATCTCGGAAAGGGGACGGTTTTTTGGATCAAAAGCAGGGTCAAACTGTTTGGAAAAAGGTTAGCTTCCTTGTGCCTGGAGATATAAGTCTTGAAACGATTAAAAGTCCAAAAGATGGGGAAACACTGGTGAAAGCGGGACAAATCTTAACGCGCGAAGACATATTAAGGCTTTTGGAAAACGATGTCAACTATCTATGGGTAATGGTTCAACCGGCAAATCCTCCAGTTGTTGAAGCAAAAAGAATAGAGAAAACAAAAGAGGAGATAAAGAATATATTCAACAAAGTCGTGGAAAGTATGAAAATCGAGACTGAAGAAGTTCGACAGCTTTCCGATCAAATTCTCAGCGATATCGAAAGAAATTATTCAGATAAGATGTCTTTGATTTTTTTTATCCAAGAAAGTGATGAAGAATACACCTATGTTCACGAAGTTCACGTTGGAATGATTTCCTCACTCATAGGGATAGAGCTGGGTATGAAACATTCTGAACTTGCCGACCTTTGTTTTTCGGCTATGATTCACGACGTTGGTAAAGTTCTTGTTCCAAAACCGGTGCTTTACGCGCAAAGAAAGCTTACGCCAGAAGAATTCGAAATCGTTAAAAAGCATGTTTTGTACGGTGAAAAACTTTGCAGGGCTTCCGGTATAACCAACGAACTTGTGATAAGCGGAGTCAGAAATCATCACGAAAAGCTCGATGGTTCTGGATATTTAGCAGGGTTAAAAGGATCAGAGATAACTTCATTTGCAAGAATAATAGCCGTTGCCGATATTTACGACGCTTTGATATCCCAACGCTCCTACAAGACCCCATGGTCCCCCTACAAAGCCATTTCAGAGTTGATAAGCATGGCGTCTACTGGAAAACTTGACGGTAAGGTTGTGAGGGCTTTTGTATCAATAGTGGGGCTTTATCCGGTGGGAACCACCGTGATTTTGAACAACGGTGTGAAAGCAACGGTTGTGGGAAATACGAGGAAGGTCATCACCCGTCCGATCGTCAGATTGGAAGATGGAACGAAAGTTGATCTTTCCGAGGAAAAATCTTTGACAATAGTTCAAGTTTTGGATTGAATTTCAAAGAACGGGGTAAAAGCCTTGTTCCCACCAAAATTGTTGAAGGAATTCTTCGTGCAAATTTTTCAACACATCTCTTTGGTGTTTTTCAAGTTCCATAAGATTCAAAAGGAATCTTTTTACAGTTTCGTTCGAAATAACATCTGCTATTTTTTGACACAAGAGAGTTAAATCGTGCTCCATCATGTAAGCTGCTTCAAGTAACGGTAAATCCGATCGAACGCTGGTTTCCGGATATAGTTTGAGCGTGGTAACGTAAGTTGGAAAATTTTCAAAAGTTGTGTTTGAAAAATCAAAAGAACTGATTTCGACAAAGTCAAACAACCTTTTGATGTGTTCATCCTCTATTTTGCTAAATTGAGTGAACAAGTCTTTCACCGTCTTTGTCAAAGCAAAATCGGCTTTTAGTTTGTAAAAATCTCGCCACTGGATTTCATGGGCAAGAAGAAGTTTTAACAATTCTTTTTCATCGCGTTTCATACCTTTCTCTCCCTTCAAGTTGTTTGGTATAGAATATATCATAAAGTTGTGGAGACTTCAAGTTTGAAAGGAGGAGTAAAGGATGAATTTGAAAGAAAAGTTATCTCAAGATTTGAAAGAGGCAATGAAAGCAAAGGATGAAGCAAAGGTACGCACCGTGAGGATGCTGCTTGCTGCTATCAAGAATTTCGAGGTTGAGAAAATGAAAAGCGCAACCGATGAGGATATTTTGCAAATCATGGCAAAGGAAATAAAAAAGAGAAAAGAATCGATAGAACTCTATCTAAAAGGTGGTCGCGAAGATTTGGCAAAAGCTGAGGAAGAGGAAATAAAAATCATCGAATCATACATGCCCCAGCAGATGAGCGAAGAAGAAATAAGAGAATTTGCTAAGAAGATTATAGAGGAACTAAAACTTTCAGGTCCCAAGGATGTTGGGACAGCTATGAAAGCAATTATGTCTCAACTGAAAGGTAAGGCAGATGGAAAGTTGGTGAACAAAATTGTGACAGAACTTCTCTCTGGTTCAAATTGAGGGGTGGTTTGAACGGATACCATCGCTGCCATTTCTTCACCAAAGGGTATTGGTGCAATAGCTGTAATTAGAGTAAGTGGGACTTTAAGCTGGGAGATTGTTCGTAAAATATTGGCAAAATCGGTTGAAGTTGAACCCAGGAAAGTTTACCACAACTTTGTCATTGACAAAGATGGACAAGTTGTCGATGAGGTTATGGTTGTCTTTTACAAAGCGCCAAATTCTTACACTGGAGAAGACATGGTAGAAATAATGTGCCATGGCGGGTTTGTTGTGAGCGAGATGATTCTTGAGCTTTTGATAAACAACGGAGCAAGACTTGCTGGTCCTGGGGAATTCACAAAACGCGCTTTTTTGAATGGAAAGATGGATTTAACTAAAGCTGAGGCAGTTAAACAAATAATAGAGGCTACCTCAAGGCATGCTGTCAAAGCCATCTCCCAAAATCTCACCAGTAGATTTTACCAAATGGTTAAGCAACTTCGTGAGGATGTGCTCAATCTTTTAGCACATTTAGAAGTTGAATTCGATTATCCAGACGATGTGTTCATAGAACGTGGATATTTGTTGAAAATGGCGGAAGATGTTCTATCAAAAGTTGAAAAATTACTCAGCAATGCGGAAAACAGATTAGCTGTTTCGTCTGGAATCAAGGTTGTGATAGTTGGAAAACCCAACGTTGGAAAATCGTCACTTTTAAACGCTTTAGCTAAAGAAGAAAAAGCCATAGTAACCGAGATACCTGGAACGACCAGAGATCTGATCGAAGTCCCAATCACCATTGATGGGATCAACTTCACGTTAGTTGACACCGCTGGCATAAGGACTTCGAATGACAAGGTTGAACAGATTGGGATTGAACGTGCAATAAAGGCTTGTGGTAAAGCCGATTTGATTTTATTTGTTGTTGATGCAACCACAGAATTGGATGAGAACGATATGAGGATATTAGAGCTCATAAAGGATAAAAGATACCTTGTTGTTATAAATAAAATCGATGCAAGGGATTTCGTGGATAGAGAAAAAATCAAGCAAATTCTCAAAACAAATACTCACGTTTTAACTGTCTCGGCTTTGAAAAAAGAAGGGATTGAGGAAGTGGAGAAACAAATTGTAAACAGCGTAAAAGATGTGATCCTATCCACCGATGGCTATGTGACAACTCACAGACAATACGAACATTTGTTGGAGTGTAAGAGAAATTTGGTGAAGGCCTTTGAAAGTTTAAAAAACTCAGTTGAACTTGACATGGTTGCGGAAGACTTAAGGTCAGCTTTAAAACAACTAGATTTGTTAACTGGTGAAAGCTACACGGAGGATTTAATAGACAAGATCTTCAAAGAATTTTGTGTTGGAAAATAAAGAGGGGGTGCAAAAGCCCCCCTCTGCTTTTACTTGATCTTTTCTTTGAGTGCTTTTCCAGGTTTGAACTTTGGTACTTTTCTTTCTGGAATTGTGATGGGCTTTTTGGTCTGTGGGTTGACACCTTTTCTCTGAGCGGCTTTCTTAACCATGAATGTTCCAAATCCGACGAGCTGCACTTTTTCACCCTTGCCAAGCGTGTCAATGATTGTTTCGATTGTTGTGTCAATGACTTTTTTGACGTCCTTCTTCTTCAAACCGCTCTTCTTTGCGACCTTGTCGACAAGTTCCTTCTTGTTCATTCACAGTCCCCCTTTCTATTGAGAATTTTGGGAGGATTGCCCTCCCTCACTTATGAATAATAGCACTTTTTCGATAGACATTTCAAGTCCCCTTCCCATCGAAACGGGAAAACCTTGGATTTTTGTTTCAGAAATGTTGAAAAGAAGCGGGATTCAGATAACTGTAATCTGAGAAAATCTTTTATAACGGTATTTTTGACTTATTTCAAAAAATTCGGTCAAATTTTATGGTATTATCAACCTTAGGGTTGAAAGGGAGGTATAAGGAATGAGGAAATTTTTTGTGGCAGTTTCTCTGTGCTTAGTGCTTGTGGCCTTTGGTATATCAAGATTCATTCCCGGCGATTACGAAAGTGTTTTCATTGCTCGTTCAAATGGAAAATATTATGATCAAGCTAAAAGCTATGGACTGATAAAAATTTTGGCTGTGGATCTTGGGCTAGAACCTATGATTCAAAGCTTGCTGGCAAGTTATGGAGCTCAATATGGTGTAACAACAAAAGATATCGATGATTTATTAAGAAAAGATCTTTTAATAGTTCAAAACAAAGAAGATATCTTCGTAGCTCTAGGTCCATCACCTTCTGCTGGAAAATTCGTCAGATTTGTATCAACGCTGCTTGGGCAAGAACTTCAGATTTCTCACAAAGACGATTATTTGTTGATATCCACCAGCAAGGAACTTTTGGATAAATGCTTAAAAGGCGGCGGCTCTGTTCCAAAGGAAGTTATGAATCTTTTCAACGACGAGAGAGTTTGGGCAGTAAGCTATTCTCCCGGTATGTCAATTTCTGGTGCACAGTTTTCTTCAAAAGGTTTTGTTAAGGTTCTAAGCGATCGGATTTATTGTGAACAAATTTTAATAGCTCAAAACGATGCAGCTAAATCGATTTTGAAGCAATTAACACCTTCGAAAAACTTTGAACTTGTTGAGGATCAAGGTTTGTCTGGTGAAGTTTTTGCATTCGTCAACATTTCAGATCCTTCTACTGTTAGAACACTTTTCGACTTTTCAAAAGACGTTCTTCAGTTATCTAAAACCTTTGGAATAGATGTGAAGGCGCAACTGGAAACTTTCGAAAAGTTGATAGACAAGTTCGGCGGAAAAGCGGCTTTATCAATGCAAGCGGCGGAAATAGTTGAATCTTTTCTTGCGCTTGATCAATCCAAAGAACAAAAAGAGCAAAAAGTTAAAATGTACGCAGTTATGCGTATGAAAACCACTTTGCAGGAGCTTAAGAACATCCTTGGTGGGGAGATTCAAACTTTTGGTAAAACTCAGTATCTTCGCACCGATGATTTCTACGTGGTGGTTGAAAAAGACGTTGTGAGGTTGTACACAATGCCTCCATACGATTACAAGCCAACTAGTAGTTCTTTGGAAAAAGCCAAGCAATTTTTCAAGTCAAATGAAATGTCACTGTTTGTCTTCATCGATTTCGATCCAATTTTGGATAAGCTTCTTGGTATAACAACTGGGTCAGCTTTTGTTCTCTACCAAAGTGTTGAAAATGATTTGCTGAAAACAATCTGGTATCTGAAGTAGGGAGGTGTAGCATGGTGAAAAAGTACGTCTACTTCTTTGCAAACGGTGTGGCAGAAGGAAAAGCTGAGATGAAGGATATCTTAGGCGGTAAAGGTGCAAACCTAGCCGAGATGACCAACCTTGGTATACCAGTTCCGCCTGGTTTTACGATCTCTGCGGAGGTTTGTAGGTACTATTACACTCATGGACATACCTATCCAGAGGGTTTAAAGGAAGAAGTTGAAGCAGCAATGAAAAGATTGGAGCAGGTGACCGGAAAAGGTTTTGGTGATCCAAAAAGACCGCTGTTGGTTTCAGTCAGATCCGGTGCAGCAATTTCAATGCCTGGTATGATGGACACCATACTAAACCTTGGTTTGAACGATGAAACAGTTGAAGGTTTAGCAAAAATGACCAACAACCCAAGATTTGCTTACGATGCTTATCGAAGATTTCTGCAAATGTTTGGAGACACCGCACTCGGAATACCCAGAAGCAAGTTTGAAAATGCTTTGGAAGAAATGAAGAAGGCCAAAGGCGTAAAGTTTGACGTTGAACTTGATGCAAACGATCTTAAAAAGCTTGTTGAAATATTCAAGAACATATACAAAGAAGAAAACAAAGAATTCCCGCAGGATGTTTACAAACAGTTGTGGCTTGCAATCGAAGCAGTCATAAAGAGCTGGATGAGTGAAAGAGCCGTGAAGTACAGACAAATTCACAACATCAGGGAAGATCAAATGCTTGGAACAGCTGTAAACATAGTTGCCATGGTCTTTGGAAACATGGGTGAAAATTCCGGAACAGGTGTTGCTTTCACAAGGGATCCAAACACTGGAGAAAAGAAAATTTACGGAGAATTTTTGCCAAACGCACAGGGTGAAGATGTCGTTGCAGGTATAAGAACTCCTCTTCCGATTTCAGAACTTGAAAGATTGATGCCACAGACTTACAAAGAACTTGTCGAAATAATGGATAAACTGGAAAGGCACTACAAGGACATGCAGGACATAGAATTCACAATCGAAGAAGGAAAGTTGTATCTGCTGCAAACAAGAAGCGGTAAGAGAACTTCAAGGGCTGCCATAAAAATAGCCGTTGATATGGTTCATGAGGGTTTGATCACCAAAGAAGAAGCAGTTTTGAGGGTTAAACCTGAGGATGTTGAAAGAGTTTTGCATCCAAGATTTGATGAAAAAGAACGGGCAAAAGCTACCGTCATAGCCAAAGGTTTGCCTGCTTCGCCTGGTGCAGCCACAGGAAAGGTTATCTTCGATTCTCACAAAGCTGAGGAACTTGGTAGGAACGGCGAAATGGTGATTCTCGTTAGACCTGAAACAAGTCCAGAAGACGTCGGTGGAATGGCTTTTGCACAGGGTATTCTAACCTCAAGGGGTGGAATGACTTCTCACGCAGCGGTTGTGGCACGCGGAATGGGTAAGCCTGCCGTTGTTGGAGCAGAAATGATTGAAGTTAAAGAAGAGGAAGGATTCTTCAGGGTAAACAACGTTGTTGTCAAAGAAGGAGATTGGATATCCATAGACGGTGCAACTGGAGAAGTTTTGCTTGGAAAGATTCCAACGATTAGGCCAATGGGCTTGGAAGGAGAAATTGCCGAACTGCTCAAGTGGGCAGATGAGATCAGAAGACTTGGTGTAAGGGCCAACGCAGATATACCAAGAGATGCGGATGTTGCAAGAAGGTTTGGAGCAGAAGGTATAGGTTTGTGCAGAACGGAGCACATGTTCTTCGAGAAAGACAGGATTCCAAAGATGAGAAAAATGATCGTTGCAAAAACGAAGGAAGAACGTGAAAAGGCTTTGAATGAATTGTTGCCACTCCAAAAGGAAGACTTCAAAGGTTTGTTCAGAATCATGGCTGGTTATCCTGTAACGATCAGGCTCATAGATCCACCTTTGCACGAATTCCTCCCACAGGACGACGAACAGATAGAGGCTACCGCAAGGGAGCTAGGAATGTCTGCCAAAGAGTTGAAGGATATAGTTGAATCGCTCAAAGAACTGAACCCAATGCTTGGTCACAGAGGTTGTAGATTGACGATTACATATCCAGAAATAGCGATAATGCAAACAAAAGCAATAATCGGAGCAGCCATAGAACTCAAGAAAGAAGAAAACATCGACGTAATACCAGAGATCATGATACCACTTGTCGGACATGTTAACGAGCTTGTCTATATGAAGAAGATTATCAAAGAAGTTGCCGATCAGATGATCAAAGAAGCAGGTGTTCAAATTGAGTACAAGATTGGAACCATGATCGAAGTGCCAAGGGCTTGCGTCACAGCGGACGAAATAGCGAAAGAAGCCGAGTTCTTCAGCTTTGGAACAAACGATTTGACTCAGATGACCTTTGCCTTCAGCCGTGACGACATAGGTAAGTTCTTGCCGGAATACTTGCAGAAGGGAATACTTGAACACGATCCATTCAAGACCCTTGATTACGAAGGAGTTGGCAAATTGGTCGAAATGGCTACGCAAAAAGGTAAGCAGGCTAGATCGAACTTGAAAGTCGGTGTCTGCGGAGAACACGGAGGAGATCCGCGATCGATCAGATTCTTCCACAAAGCAGGTCTTGACTATGTAAGTTGTTCTCCATACAGAGTACCTATTGCAAGATTAGCCGCCGCTCAAGCTGCTCTTGAAGGTAAAAAGTACGAAGAAAACGGATAAAAAGAAGAGGGCGTAAGCCCTCTTCTTTAAATTGATCAATGAGGTGGAAAAATGGAACATTACTATGTTGAGAAACCTCAGTGCAAATTGAGAGTTAAAAGAGTTATTTTCGAGCTTAAAAATGGCAGAAAGTACATTTTCGATACCCCTTCTGGGGTTTTCAGTTTTGGTGCAATCGATAAAGCAACGAAAATTTTGATAGAACATGCTTTGATAAAAGGAAAAAAAGTTCTTGACCTTGGTTGTGGTTATGGTGTGATCGGAATAGTTTTGAAAGGAGAATACCCAGATTTGGAAGTTTACATGAGTGATATAAACGAGAGAGCAGTTGAATTTTCCAAAGTAAATGCCAAGAACAACAATGTTGAAGTTCACATCAAAAAAGGAGCTTTTTTTGAACCCTGGGGTGATGAAATTTTTGATGTAATTTTACTTAATCCACCAATCGTGGCAGGAAAACAGGTAGTTTTACGTATGATATCTGAAGCAAAAGAACATTTGAATCCAGGAGGACTATTTGAAGTTGTTGCTTACCACAACAAGGGTGGTTCTTACATTAAAAAAGCCATGCAGGAGATTTTTGGAAACGTTCAAGACCTTTACAAAGAAGGCGGAATAAGAATATACCTTTCTAGAAAAGAATGAAAATGTTAGAGGCTATTGATATTTCATTTTCCTACGGCAAAAGATTGGTTTTAAAGCAAATCAACCTCACCTTAAGAGAAGGAGAACTTGTTCTATTAACGGGCGCGAACGGTTGTGGGAAAACAACCTTGCTGAAACTTCTTTCCGGACTTTTGCCTTTTCAAGAAGGTCAAATTCTTTACAACAAAAAGAAAGTTTCTCAAAAGGAGCTTAGAGATCTCACGGGTTATGTTTTCCACAATCCATTTGAGCAAATTTTTAATTTCACTGTTGAGCACGAAATAGCCTTTGGGTTGGAGAATACAGGTGTTGAAAGACAAAGAATGTTGAAAATAGTTGATGAAACTTTAGAATTTTTCAAATTGAATTCGGTGCGCTTTAAAGATCCTGGTACGCTTTCTTGTGGACAAGCTCAAAGAGTTGCAATTGCATCGATAGTTGTTTTGAAGCCAAAATTTCTTTTCTTAGATGAACCAACTGCGATGCTTGACGACGAAGGCTGCAAACAAGTTAAAGACTGCTTGAAAGCTTTGCTTGAAGAAGGGATAGGAATCGTTGTTGCAACTCATGAACCTGCATTTTTTTCTCAACTTGTATCAACTGTGGTTCACATGAGTTTTAATAGTGTGGATTTTGTAGGTAGTTTTGATCAGTTTAAAAGTAAAGGTTTTGAAGACGTGGAGATTTAGATATGAAAGACGACTTTTTACTTCAAGTTTTTGATCTTTGGTTTCGATATTCAAATGAAGATGGTTACATTCTGCGCGGGGTAAATTTTACTCTAAATTTTGGAGAAATCGCTTTGATAACAGGAACAAACGGGAGTGGAAAAACGACTTTTTTAAAACTCGTATCCGGTTTGATCAAACCAGATAAAGGGTTGATTCTTTTCAACGGCAAAAACATTCACAGCGATACTTCTTACTTAAAAAAAATTGGTTTTGTCCCGCAAAATTCTGAGGACTTATTTCTGCGCAAAACTGTTAAGGATGAAATTCTCTATTCTTGTGAAAACTTTGAAATCGCAAATCCAGAGGAAAGGCTTGAGGAAGCTTGTAAATTGCTCGATATTGATAAAGAACTTTTGCCAAGAAATCCATTCAGTCTCTCTCACGGTGAAGCCAAAAGAGTGGCTTTAGCTGCTGCGGTAGCGCATGATCCTGATTTGTTGATCCTGGATGAACCATTCGTTGGTCTTGACAAGCCAGGAAAGAGAATTTTGGAAAATCTACTTAAAATCTGGAAAGAAAAAGGAAAAAGTGTTCTTCTCACTTCTCAAAGGTTGAATGTTCTTGCAAATGTAAAAGTGGAAAATTACGTCCTCAAAGAAGGCACTTTGATTAAAATTGACAGTCACAATCTGTCATGATACAATCAAAAAGCGGAGCCCCTATAGTTCAATGGATAGAACGGCGGATTCCTAATCCGCAGATGGAGGTTCGATTCCTCCTAGGGGCACCAGGATTGAACTGATTGACGAAATCTCAACGGTATGATAAAATCGTTTGCGGATTTTTATCAAGTGTGGGCCGTTAGCTCAGTCTGGTAGAGCACCTGACTCTTAATCAGGGGGTCGCAGGTTCGAATCCTGCACGGCCCACCAGGCAAAGTGGAAGCCTAGCTTCCCACCCCAAGACGTAAAGTCGAAGGGGTTTGTTCAAAAAATAAACCGCGATGGGAGGCGGGCTTTTGCCCGCTTAATTTTTTAGCGTAGGGAGGGGAAACATATCGAAAAGGAACAAGTGTTTTTGAAGAATGAACAAATCAAAAAACCAACGGTTAGGGTAATCGACGTAGATGGCAAGCAAATAGGAATTCTGCCAACACGCGAGGCTATTGAGCTTGCAAGGAGAAAGGGACTAGATTTAGTGCTTGTGGCACCGAACGCTGATCCGCCTGTTGCGAAGATCATGGATTTTGGAAAGTACATGTATCAACTTGCAAAAAAACAAAAGGAAGCAAAGAAAAAACAAAAGCAGCAGGAAATAAAGCAGATGAAATTCAGATTGAAGATTGACGAGCATGACTATCAAACAAAACTTAGGCACATCAGAAGATTTTTGGAGGATGGCAACAAAGTTAAGGTAACGGTCATGTTCAGGGGTAGGGAAATAATGTTTCAGGAAAAGGGAAAAGAATTGCTCGATAGGATTGTCAAAGATGTTAGCGATATAGGTGAAGTTGAAAGCGAACCAAAGTTGGAAGGTAAAGACATGTGGATGCAAATCAAACCGAAAAGTCAAAAAGGTGGATGAGGGAGGGGCAAAAAATGGCTAAATGCAAAATGAAAGTGAATAAAACAGCGGCAAAAAGGTTCAGAGTCACAAGAAACGGGAAAATTTTGTTCAATCATGCACGCAGAAGACATACGACTGGTAAAAGAAGAAGATCAACATTAAGAGCTTTGAGAATGAAAGATAGTTTGAAAAAATGCGATGAAGGTAGGATCAAAAGATTGCTTGGATTAAAATGAGGAGGTTGATGTAAAATGCGAATCAAAAGAGCTGTTCACGCAAAGAAGAAAAGAAAGAAATATTTAAAAGCAGCCAAAGGTTACAGAGGAGCTCTCAGCAGAAGATATAGACTGGCAAAACAGCATTACTTTAGGGCAAAGATGTATGCTTACATTGGAAGAAAGCTTAAAAAGAGAAACTTTAGAAGGATTTGGATAACAAGGATAAACTTTGCCGCAAGGCAAAATGGGATCAAATACAGTCAGTTGATTCACGGTTTAAGGCTTGCGAATGTGAACATCAACAGAAAAATGCTGGCTGAGCTTGCCGTCAACGATCCGGCAGCTTTCGCAGAGTATGTAAGGATAGCCAAAGAAAGCCTACAAAAAGCAGCTGCTGTGAAATGAGAAAACGGGGTGAGAAAAAGCTCACCCCGTTTTTATTTTTCATTTTCACCTCTTGACAAACTATGGGTGTTTATGATATCCTCACTAAAAAGTAAACTCATGGGGGTTACGAATTTGGGAAAGTTTTTCATGTTGGTTAATACAGCTACATTCTCTTACGCCTATTGGTTTAGGGGAACGCCCTCTTCCGGGATTCCCCTAAGATTTACTGCCAACTAGGCGTAGGGGAATCCAAAAATAAAAGGAAGAGGGCATCCAAAAAAGGATGCCCTCTTTTTTTAAAAACAACATTCCATGGGAGGTGTAGGTTTATGAAAAAGTTAATTTCCGCCGTGTTAATGTTGATCATCTCGGTATTGGTACTTGGAACAGTTCGTGTTGGGATAACTCAGATCGTCGATCATCCTGCCTTGAACGCCGTTTACGATGGGATCATCAAAGCGTTGGAGGATGCTGGTTTCAAAGTTGGAGTAGATGTTATCATCGACAGGCAGAATGCGCAAGGAAGTATTCAAAACGCTGTAGCAATAGCAAGAAAGTTTGCCGATGAAAAAGTAGATTACGTCGTTGCGATTTCAACACCTTGTGCCCAAGCAGCTGTTCAAGTTATTACAGATCGACCCGTTGTGTTTTCAGCAGTCACCGATCCGGTTGGCGCCGGCTTGATCAAGCAACTTGGCAAAAACGACTCAAACGTTGTTGGAATTTCGGATATGGCACCAGTTGCAACACACTTAAAATTAATCAAGATGATCTTTCCGAATGCCAAAAAGGTTGGGGTAATTTACAATCCCGGTGAAGCAAATTCAGTAACACTTACAAACATTGCAAAAAGTGTTGCACCTTCACTTGGTCTGACGATAATTGATATTCCTGGTACCAGTGCCGCCGAAATGGTAACAGCTTTGACCAGCATAGGTCCAAGTGTTGATGTTTTGTACATTGGAACAGATAACACCGCTGCTGCTGGAATACAAGCCATTGGTTCTGCTGCTTTGAGGTTGAAAAAACCGATAGTTGCCGCGGATATCGACATAGCACGAGGTGGAGGTGTAATTGGGTTTGGGTTTGACTATTTCACAATTGGGGTTGAAACTGGAAAGCTTTTGGTTCAACTCATCAAAGGTGCAAAACCTCAAGATCTTGAATCTGGTGTTCTTGGTCCTGAATCTTTGCTTCTTTACATCAACCTTGATGTTGCAAAGCAGCTGGGTGTTGAAATACCAAAGGATCTAATCGACAGAGCAAACATATTGGTTCAAGGTGGGCGTGAGGTGAAAAGATGATACCCATTCTTGAACAAGGTCTTTTACTTGCTTTGGCCGCCATGGGTGTTTACATATCTTTTCGCCTTGTGGATCTTCCAGATCTTACTCCGGACGGCTCCTACGTTCTTGGAGGAGCCGTCGCGGTAGTTCTTCTTCACTCCGGCCATGGGTGGGGTTTATCGGTGCTTGCGGCTGCACTTGCCGCCGGTGCAGCCGGTGTAGTTGTCGCCTTCTTGACGACCAGGTTCAAGATCAATTCTCTTTTGGCTTCCATACTGGTTATGACTGCTCTTTACTCGTTGAGTATCCGTGTTATGAATGCCCCAAACCTTCCCGTACCAAAGTTTGACACCGGAAAGATTTTTGCTTATGAACAACTTACAGGCGGAACACCTTTGGATGATCTTCTTGGAAATTTTCAGGTTAGTTTTGAAGGAACGGGTTTAAAAGCCGTCAGAATACCTTTCAACAACCGAGCAGACGGAAAAGATTTGGCTTTGATAGCTCTCATCGTTGCAGTAAGTGCAATTGCTCTTTGGATTTTTCTGAAAACCGAATTTGGAATGATGCTTCGAGGCTATGGTAAAAACAGATTTGCAGTTAAAGTCCTTGGCGTAAATCCAGATTTGTATGCTTATGTTGGACTAATTTTGGCGAATGTTTTCGTGGGAATATCTGGGGCTTTGTTTTCGATGTACAGCGGTTTTGCGGATGTCAACATGGGTATAGGCACAGTGGTTGTCTGTCTTGCTTCGGTCATACTTGGAGAGATAATTTTTGGAAAGCGTCAACCCATGTATGGTGTATTGTTTCCCATTGTGGGAGCAGTGTTGTATCAATTTTTGCTTTCTTTGGCGATGAAGTATGGATACAAGATAGGTTTTAAACCAAGCGATATGAAGTTGGTCACAGCAATCTTTGTTGTTTCTGTGATAGCCGCAAGGAGGTTCAAAAAAAGCGAGGTGATGGTATGATCGAACTTGAAAATGTCACAGTGATATACAACAAAGGAACTTTGGATGAAAAGGTTGCTTTGAGAAACGTCAGTTTAAAGGTAGAACCAGGAGAATTTGTCGTCATAGTTGGTGCAAATGGTGCTGGAAAATCCACTTTGCTTAAGCTCATCGTAGGAGGTGTGAAACCAACAGAAGGTCGGTGCAAAGTTTTTGGACAGGATGTAAAATCAGAGAAGATATTCAAATGCGCAAGTATAGTTTGTCAGGATCCAGACATGGGAGTTTTTCCAAATCTTTCGATAGAAGAAAATCTGATATTGGCTAGCAAGAAAGGCCTAAGAGGGTTGAGCTTTGGAAGGATAGACAAAAAGATTTTAGAGCTTCTCATCTCCACAAAAATGGGTTTGGAACAAGATTTGAAAAGAAAAGCATCCAAGCTTTCTGGTGGTCAAAAACAAGCCTTAGCAGTTGTAATGGCAGTGGCGTCCAATCCAAAATTACTTTTGCTGGACGAACACACCGCTGCTTTGGATCCAAAAAGTACCGAAACGGTCATGGAATTGACCGAGAGGATAAACAGGGATTTCGGTACCACGATTTTGATGATAACTCACGATATGAGTATAGCGGAACAATATGGTAACACAATCGTTGTCTTGGAAAATGGTAAAATTGTGGCTAGAATTGATAAGCGTAGAGAAAAAGTTGCTGCTTCTCAGCTGAAAGCAATGATAGGATCGATGCGGATTTCTTTTGCATCTTAGACTTAGGGGTGAAAAAGTGGAAAAAGAAGTTTTAAAACAAGCGGCTGAAAAATTTGGTACACCGATATACGTTTACAGTTTACCGAAAATCCTTTCCCAAATCGAACTTGTCAAGAGTACTTTGGAAGGTGTTAACTATTCTTTAGCCTTTGCGATGAAAGCCAATTTTAACCAAGACCTTTTAAAGTTGTTTCACAGTTTGGGGTTGATGATAGATTGCGTTTCTATAGGGGAATACTTGCGTGCTAGAAAAGTGGGATTTTCACCTAGCAAGATAATAGTAAACGGAAACTGCAAAAAGAGAGAGGAACTTAAACTTTACGTAGATGAAGGTATTTTTTCCATAAACCTCGATTCTTATGAAGAATTGATCAGGTTAGAAGCGCTTGCAAATAAACCTGTGAACGTTTGCATAAGGGTTAATCCAGACGTTGATGCCAAAACCGATCCACACATTGCAACAGGTTTGAAAGAGCACCAATTTGGCGTGGATTACGATACAGCGGCAAGGATGATTGAAAGAATTTCAAAAAATGGCAACATCAAACTCATTGGACTTCATTGTCACATAGGTTCTCAAATAGTAGAAGTGGAACCTTATGAAGAAGCGTTGAATTCGTTGAAGGATTTTGTAAGGCAAATGAATTTGAATATACAAGTGTTGAACATAGGTGGTGGCTGGGGTATTGACTACGGTGATGGAAAATCGTTGAACTTGAAGGATTACAAAAAAAGAATAGTTCCACTTCTAAAGGATTTTAATGTTAAAATCGTTTTAGAACTTGGACGTTTCATAGTTGGTCCGGCAGGGTATTTGGTGGCAAGGGTTGAATACGTGAAAAAAACCAACAGTAAAATCTTTGTCATTGTTGATACCGGTATGACTCACTTAATAAGACCAGCGCTTTACGGTGCCAAGCATAGGATCATTCCACTGTACGATACCTTAGATCGAGAAGAAACTGTTGCCGATGTGGTTGGTCCTGCTTGTGAAAGTTCCGATGTTATAAGAAAAACCATAACCCTTCCCTTGCCAAGGGAAGGGGACCTTATAGCAATAGGCGAAACAGGAGCTTACGGTTATGCGATGGCTTCTGATTACAATCTAATTCCAAAGCCACTTGAGATTATATGGGATGGAAAAATGCTCTTTAGATCTTCTTGATCTTTACAGCGGTACCGTAAGCTATAACTTCGGCTGCACTGCTCATCACACTTGCACTGCCAAGTCTTATTCCCACGACGGCATCCGCACCTAGTTTTTCTGCTTCTTTTATCATTCTTTGAATTGCGATGTTGCGTGCTTCTGTTAGCATTTCCGTGTAAGATTTTATCTCGCCACCTGCCAATGTTTTAAAAGCAGCCGCGATGTCTTTACCGATGTGTTTTGAATGTACAGTGTTTCCCATAACTAACCCAAGTACTTCAACTATCTCGTATCCAGGCAAATTATCAGTTGTCGCCAGTATCATCTTTACCAACCTCCTTTTCAAATTTAAATTTCTTTTTTCTTGAATACCCAATAACTTACCAATATAGTTGCTATACTTATTGCCGACAAAACTACTGTGTATTTGATATCGGCTTTTCCTGTTTGAAATATTTTGCTTCCTAAAATATACGAATAGACGTTCAAATATCGAAGAGGTCTTAAAAGTCCCAAAACCGTTGTACCAGCCAGTATTGCGAAAGAGCCAAGCAAAGGTTTAACTTGATCAGAGGATACAGCCGACAAAAGTAACGCGATAGAAAACCAAAAAGTTGAACCAACGACAACATGAACTGTAAAAGCTGGTATGTAGTTGTAAGCGAAAGATTTTTCAGCAAAGAAAGAGTAAGCAGCCGGTAAAATTGAGAAAATGATGGTTTCAACAATCAAAATCAACAACGCAAGAAAAGTTTTCAAAAAGAAGACTTTTTCTCTACTACTTCGTGCAAGTAAAAACTCTATGGTGCCATTTTCATATTCTCTCGAAAAAAGTGGGAAAGCCATTATGACGGCTATTATTGGTACGATCTGACCCAAATTTTTCCCAAACCACTGTGAGTAGATGAAAAAGCTCCAATCGTTCAATTTTTCGACGAATTCTTTTGGCAGTAATTTCCTCACGAATTCCGGTAGAACCTGTTCATTGGTATATTGTTCGAGCATTGAAACTGCAAGCTTTTGAAACGGTGCAATTAGAAAGAACAAGGCAACTACCAAGAAGAAGATGAACAAGGATCGAAATTTCATGTCATAAAATTCTTTCTTGATCATTCTTTCACCCCCTTAACGATTGCCTCAAATATCGCGTTGAAGTTGGCTGGTTCAACTTTTCCCTTTGCGTTTTCCTTTTTCACAAGGTATATCTTTTCGTCGCTTATTTCCTTGTACAGAAAGCCATTAACAGTTTCATCTTTTGGAACAGCGCACAGAACATATTTTTCTTTCAAGTTATCGAGTAAATCCATTTCAACGATTTTGCCTTTGACCATTATGGCAACGATGTCAGCCACCATTTCGACTTCTGAAAGTATATGGCTTGTGTAAAAAAACAGCCTTATTTTCGTAAGCAAGTTGACGGATTTTATCCAAAATTTTGTTGCGCATCAGTGGATCCAATCCCCATGTTGGCTCATCCAAAAAGTACACATCGACATCTTGAGCCAATATCAGCGAAAGGTATGTTTGCGTCAAGGTACCATGAGAAAGGTTTGCAATTTTTTCTTTCAAAGGAACTTGAAATTCTTCAAGCAAAGCGAAGGCTTTTTGAGGTGAGAAATTTTTCGTTAAAGCTGAAGTTATTTGAACCATTTTTTCAACCGTTAAATGTCGATACAACTCTTTTGTTTCAGGTAGATAGGCAAAAGTTCCTTCAAGTTTGATTTTTCCAGAATCGGGTTTTCTAAAACCAAGGATGCATTTAATCGTTGTAGTTTTCCCAGCTCCGTTTGGGCCAACTAAAGCGAGTATTTGTCCTCTATCAAGCTTTAAAGAAACCCCATTGACTGCCTTGTTTTGTTTGTATGATTTTTGAAGATCTTCAACCACCAGGATCATTTTTCATCCCTCCCAAAAACTTCTTTTATCACGTCGAGCAAAACGTTTTGGTCTATACCTGCCTTTTTACATTCATCGACGACGCGTTTAAACTCGTCCAGCATTTTTGCAACAAAAGTTTCTCTATCCAACTCTGCCACAACGTATCCTTCTCCTCTGACAGGTTGAAGTACCCCCTCCAAAACCAATTCTCTGTAAGCTCTGGCAACCGTGTTCAAATTCACTCCTAAATCCTCCGCGAGGGATCTTATCGATGGGACAAAATCACCCTTCTTCAAAATTCCAACAGATATGAGGGCTTTTATTTTCTCTTTTATTTGTTTATAAACAGGTACGTGCGAAGAGAAATCAACCGAAAACCACACCCATCTCACCACAGTGTAATATTACAACATTACAGTATAATTGTCAACAGGTCAAAAATTCTATTAGTCGCTTTTTTGCAAAGTTCAATTGAGATCTGAAAAAGCTCTTGGGAATTTCGTGGGGAAGATCGAAAAATTTTACAACTTTACAAAACGGCAAAGTTGTGATAAAATAAAAGGGAGCTTTGACAGCTCCCTTTGGTGGGCTCGGGTGGAGTCGAACCACCGACCGCCCGGTTATGAGCCGGGCGCTCTACCAGTTGAGCTACGAGCCCGTAACCGTTTTTCATTATACATCCTAACCCTTGACTGTGTCAAGGGTCATATAAAAGGCGGTGATTACCTTGGATCTGAACGTTTTAAACCTTGATCCAGTGAAAAGGCTTTTAAGGTCTTATCCGCGGATCGTCGTCATCAAAGCCGCTTTACAAGTTCTAAGATCTGGAAGACAAATAAACACCGAAAACATAGAAAAAGCCATAAATGATATAATGAATAACGAAAAGGATGATGAAGAAGAAGGCAGGGACTAGATCCCTGCCTTCTTCAATAGGAAGGAGGGAAAGTTGTGCAAGAAAAGCTCCAAAAGCTTTTGCAGTTCCTTGTAAGTCGTGGTAGCAGGTACGCCGATGCCAGATATGAAGAACACGTTGAGCAGGAGTTATTGGTTGAAAACGGTGTCCTTAAATCTACAACTTATGTGACTCATTCGGGAGTAGGGATTAGGGTTCTTTACGGAAACGGTTGGGGATTTGCAGCCACCGATGAAAAAGGTGAAACTGCCTTGGAAAAAACTGCACTCAAAGCTCTTGAAATAGCTCAAAGTTCCGATAGGAGAGCTAAAAAGCCCGTTCTTCTTGCGCCCGAGCCGGTTCACAAGGCAACTTTTAGATCGCCTGCTGCAATTGATCCATTCCAGATATCGGACAAAGAAAAAATAGATTTGCTCAAACAAGTCACCTTAAAAGCCAAACAAGTTGAAGGAGTTGTGCGTGCAACTGGTTCAATGCGATTCAAAAAGATTAGAAAGCTTTTTGTAAGCACCGAAGGGTCGATTATAGAACAAGAGATAACTATATCCGGTGCAGGAATAGCTGCACAGGCAGTTGGTGAAGGGGGATTTCAAACAAGGTCCTATCCTGCGAGCTTTGGAGGGGATCATTCTACCCGAGGATGGGAATTTGTTTTGGACATGAATTTAATTGAAAACGCCGAAAGAATTGCGCAAGAAGCTGTTCAACTGGTCAGCGCTCCAACGATTGAACCAGGGGAGTACGACATTGTAATCAGTGGAAATCAACTGGCTCTTCAGATACACGAATCCTGTGGACATCCTTCTGAACTCGATCGTGTGATGGGTTCGGAATTGAGCTTTGCAGGTGGAAGCTTTTTAACTCCCGATAAACTGAACAACTTTAAGTATGGAAGCGAGCACATAAACATAACAGCCGATGCAACTATTCCTGGAGGACTGGGAAGTTTTGGATTTGACGACGAAGGCGTTGAAGCACAACGAACTTACATAGTCAAGGAAGGAATTTTCGTTGGATACCTTATGGACAGACAAACGGCTACAGAACTTGGGTTGAGGTCAAACGGCGCAGCACGTGCAGACAGCTGGTCGCATTTACCAATAATAAGGATGACGAATATAAATCTTCTGCCAGGAAAGTATACGTTGGAAGAGTTGATATCCGGCATTGACTACGGCTTTTTGCTGGATACCAACAAAAGTTGGTCAATCGATGATCTTAGGTTGAACTTTCAATTTGCAACCGAGATAGCTTACGAAATAAAATCCGGTCGTTTGACCGGCAGGATTTTCAAAAACCCAGTTTATTACGATATAACACCGATGTTTTGGAACAAATGTGATGGTGTGGCAAATGAGAAATATTGGAGAGTTTGGGGGGTTCCAAATTGCGGAAAAGGGCAACCAATGCAGGTGATGCATGTCGGGCACGGTGCTTCTTACGCAAGGTTCAGAAGGGTGAAGGTAGGTGTTAAGGGATGAGAGGAGAAAATTACTACAGAAATATTTTTAGGATACTTTACGAGAACTTCGTTGGCTTAAACTATCTAGCCGTTGTGAGTGAATCAGAATCCGCTTTGACAAGGTTTGCAAACAGTCAGATTCACCAGAATGTTTCAGAAAAGAAAAGCACCTTGACGATGCTTGTCACAAAAGACAACAAGGTCGTTTGTTCGACTACAAACGATTTGACGATAAACGGGTTGAAAGCCTTGAAAGCCAGGCTTGAAGCCATGTTGGAAAACGCAACTCCGCTTGATTATCAGTTTAAGTTACCGGATTTGACGGTTGCTTATCCAGTTGAAAACGTTGACGAATCAGTTAAAAACGCTTCGGCTGAAACTAGGGCTGGTATTTTCGACAAAATACTCTCGGCGTGTGGTAACGATGTTCAAGCTTTTGGATACATTGAAGATGAAATAACTGAAATCTGTGTGGTTTCATCCAACGGTATGTTTTTGTACCAGGCGGGATCAAAAGTGAGTTTCAACTTTGTTCCTTTGAAAGATTCCGCAAGTGGTTACGTTTCTTCCTGTGCAAAAGGTTATAAAGATTTAAATCTTGAGGAGAAAATAAAAAGAGCGGTTGAATTTGCTAGGATGTCGGTTAACCCCGTTGAGATCGATCCAGGGACGTACACTGTGATTCTTGGTCCAGAAGCGGTTGCAGATTTGTTCACATACTTTGTATACGCTTGCACAAACGGGTATATGCACGAACTTGGAATGAGTTCTTCGGTTAAGTTCCTTGGACAGAAGATAGGACCAGATGAACTCAACGTTTTTGACGATCCTTATCATCCTGATCAAATACCGCTTTCATTCGATATGTGTGGCAAAAAGAGAGAAAGGATACCGATAATAGAAAACGGAGTCTTCAAAAACGTCCTTTATCCTTACGGAGCAGCTTTGAGATTTGGTAAAAAACCAACGGGTCATACCATTTCTTTGGAAAACATGGACTATGCAATGGCACCAAATTTGGTCGTGGCTGCGGGAAGTCAGCCGCTTGAAGAAATGTTGGCGAGCACCGAGAGTGGAATTTTTGTGAACACTTTTCATTATATGAACGTTGTGGATCCACACGAAGCTATTTTCACTGGTATGACAAGGCATGGTACGTTCTTGATAGAAAAAGGCAAATTGACCAAGCCCATCAAGAACATGAGGTTCAACATAAAGTTTTTCGATTTTGCCAAAAATTTGATAGCCATATCCAAGGAAACCGAAACGGTCGCGGGAAGCTATTTCCCAATCGTTGCACCGTATATGAAGGTGGCCAACTTCAATTTTACTTCAAAAACGGCTTAGAAAAAACTAAGGTTTTGAATTTTTTGAAGGAACACTTGATTTTTAACTTTAACGGTTATATAATAATTTTCGCGAAGTAAATGAGAGCCAGCGTAGCTCAATGGGCAGAGCGGCGCATTCGTAATGCGCAGGTTGGGGGTTCGAGTCCCTTCGCTGGCTCCAATTTTTTTGTAAAAGGGTGTTCAAACTTGCCTCTCGATGAACTTGAACTTCGTGTCCTTAACTTTGTTCAAGATCACTTACTCATTCCCCCTGGATCCAAAGTTTTGGTGGCTCTTTCTGGTGGGATGGATTCCGTTTGTCTTCTCAGCGTTCTTTTGAACATAAGACAAAAAATTGGTTTTGAAATTGCTGCAGCACATTTGAATCACATGATAAGACCAACAGCTGCGCGCGATGAAGAATTCGTAAAGCAGCTTTGCAAAGAATTCAACGTGGAGCTTTACGTTGAAAAGTTCGATGTTCTTGCTTTTTGTAAACAAGAAAAAGTTGGGATAGAGGAAGGTGCACGCATCGTCAGATACCAATTTTTGGAAAAGGTTAGAAAAA
Source organism: Pseudothermotoga thermarum DSM 5069 (assembly GCF_000217815.1). Taxonomy (NCBI): domain Bacteria; kingdom Thermotogati; phylum Thermotogota; class Thermotogae; order Thermotogales; family Thermotogaceae; genus Pseudothermotoga; species Pseudothermotoga thermarum. Next base: position 1,972,100 of record NC_015707.1, read on the forward strand.
AGTCTTCTTCAGATTTGATAGCACTCGCTCACAACTTAAACGATCTTGTTGAAACCATGGTTCATCGTGTAGTCAGAGGGACAGGGTTAACAGGTCTTGTGTGCATGAAATCAAAGGATGGAGCAAAGATAAGACCACTTTTGTACACAACAAGGGAGGAGATAGAAAGTTATGTTCATAGAAAAAGTTTACCGTACGTTGAGGATGAAACCAACTACGATCTCACGTATACCAGAAATTACATAAGACACAAAGTGATCCCGCTGTTAAAGCAGATGAATCCAAATTTAGAAAACACTCTGAAACAGCTGCATTTTTCATCGATTCTTCTTGAAAAACACGTAACACGAATTTTAGAAAATGCAAAAGTAGTGAAATTAACGGATCGTATGGTTTTTTCCATCGAAGGGTGTGATGAATTTGAAATCGTTGAGATTTTGAAATATTGTGCAGAAAGCTTTGGAGTTTGTTTGGCTTTTAGACAAATTGAAGATTTTTTAAAGTCGATTGGAAAAACATCTTTTTCATTGCGCGTTGCGGACGATCTTTGGCTCAAGAAGGGATTTGAATTTGTAAGCGTTGAGAAAACTAAAGAAATCGTTTCATTTTTGGAGCTCAGCGAGTTTGGTGTCTACAATTTCAATGGTTGGATTTTCAAACTGAGTGACAAGGTTGAATCGAAGCAATGGATAGAACTTGAAAAAGGCAAAAGTTTTATTAGAACGCGCAGACCAGGCGATAAGATAGGGAAAGTTAAATTGAAGGATTTGATGATTGATTCAAAAATTCCTGAATTTTTGAGGAACGAGTATCCCATCGTCTGTTCAAATGATAAAATAATATGGATACCTTATGTCTACAAAAGTGAGGAACAAAAAGGTTGTGGAATATTCCTAAATCTGATTTTCGATCCATATGAGTGTATACTAAAGATGGAAAATCGTGAAAGGAGGAAAAGGTTTGAACGGCGGTAGACCAAACTATATATCTTTGATATTTGCTGTTTTGATGATACTTTCGCTGTTTTGGTTGGTTAGGTCTTTTTATCTTCAAACCCAACCAACCTCAAAGATGAGCTTTAGCGACTTCATAGCCCTTGCTTACGAGGAACCAACGAAAATAGCAGAAGTGGTTATAAAAGATGATGGAACCTTAAAAGTGATGACGAAAAGAGGAGAATACTACGAAATCTACGCACCATGGTTCAGCCAAGATGTTGAAACAATCAAAAAGTTGAGCGAAAAAGGAGTAAGAGTGATAGGTGAAAAGGGAACGAGCAGTTCCTTTTGGATTAACTTGATAGGAAATGTACTGCTCGTTGGATTTTTGATCTTCATGTTCATGTTCATGATGAGAGCAATTTCTGGAAGAAACAACCAAGCTTTCACCTTCACTCGAAGTAGAGCGCAGATGATCAAACCTGGACAAACTCGAGTGACCTTCAAAGATGTGGCAGGTGTGGATGAAGCGATAGAGGAGTTAAAGGAAACCGTTTTGTTTTTGAAAGACCCTGCTAGGTTTGCCAAAATCGGGGCTAGGATGCCTAAAGGTATACTTCTTGTTGGACCTCCTGGGACTGGTAAAACTTTGCTTGCAAGGGCTGTCGCAGGCGAAGCAAATGTTCCATTTTTCCACATAAGTGGTTCTGATTTTGTCGAACTGTTCGTTGGCGTTGGAGCAGCAAGAGTCAGGGACCTTTTCAACCAGGCGAAGGCTAATTCTCCATGTATAATCTTCATCGATGAAATCGATGCTGTTGGAAGGCACAGGGGTGCTGGCTTGGGCGGCGGACACGACGAAAGGGAGCAAACTCTCAACCAGCTTTTGGTGGAAATGGATGGCTTTGATGTTAGACAAGGCATAGTGGTCATGGCTGCGACGAACAGGCCTGACATATTGGACCCAGCTTTACTTCGACCTGGAAGGTTTGACAAAAAAATCGTCATCGATCCTCCTGATGTAAAGGGTAGAGAGGAAATCTTGAAGATACACACAAGAAACAAACCATTAGCCCCAGATGTGGATATAAAGATAATCGCTCAAAGAACAACTGGTTTCGTCGGTGCAGACCTTGAGAATTTGGTCAACGAAGCTGCACTCCTGGCAGCAAGAGAAGGTAAAGACAAGATAACCATGGCTCACTTTGAAGAAGCGATAGACAGAGTTATCGCTGGACCGGCTAGAAAATCCCGAGTTATAAGTCCAAAGGAAAAAAGAATAGTCGCTTACCACGAAGTTGGACATGCGATTGTTTCAAGCTTGCTTCCAAATGCCGATCCTGTTCACAGAATCTCAATAATACCAAGAGGTTATAGAGCCTTGGGTTACACCCTGCAACTTCCAACCGAGGATCGATACCTTGTGACAAAACAGGAACTTTTGGATCAAATAACAAGTCTTCTCGGTGGAAGGGCTGCGGAAGAGTTGGTTTTCCAAGAAGTTACAACAGGAGCAGCTTCTGATATTGAAAGAGCCACTGAACTTGCACGTAGAATGGTTTGTCAATTTGGTATGAGTGAAAAGCTGGGCCCTTTGTCGTGGGGAAAGGTAGAACAAGAGGTCTTTTTAGGAAAAGAATTAACGAGAATAAGAAATTACAGCGAAGAAGTGGCTAGCGAGATAGATGAGGAAGTTAAGAAAATCGTCTCAGAATGCTACGAGAAAGCTAAAAAGATATTGATAGAACACAGAGCGCAAATGGATAAACTGGTTGAACTTTTGCTCGAGCGCGAAGTTCTTGAAGGAGAAGAACTTAGAAGGATTTTGAAGAGTGAACTTGGGGAGGAAATGGTTAACCATGATCAGCTTGGAGCAGTTAGTAGGAAAGAGTCAAACGGTTGAAGTGAAAATCGACGAAAGCTGTCTTTGGAACGAGGATCAAGAAATGAGTTTGTTTCACTTTGCAAGTACTTCTGGCTTGTGTGCCTTGCTTTTCCACGTGGCTTTCAACTTAATTCAACCTTTTTTGGATGAAAACATCGTGAATGTTGTGGTTGAAGCCAACGTGCGGCATTTAAATCCAGTGAAAGTGGGCGAAGTGGTCGCTGCAGGAATAAGGGTTGTTGATGTTTCTGGAAACAGAATAAAGTTTAGAGGCATCATAATGAAAGGAGAAACCAAAATATTGGAAGCTGAATTTGTTCGATGTGTAGTTTCTAGAAACTATCTTAGGAGGTTGAGCGTTGAGAAGACCTCGTGATAAAAAAGATTTTGCCGAATTTGAGTTTGTTCGTAGTTGCAAAAAAAGTGAATTGCTAATAGAAGAGAATGTTTTGAATGAAAAGGGCGACCTAAAGGTTGCCCTTATTTTTCCCAACAGTTATGAAATAGCTGCTTCAAACCTTGGTTTTCACCTTGTCTGGAAATTGTTCAACAAGCTTCCGAGGGTAAGGTGCGAAAGGTTTTTCTACGATGAAACTTTTGAAAGATTTTATTCCTTAGACTGCCAAACACCGTTGGATGAGTTTCAAATCTGGGCTTTTTGTGTTCATTTTGAAAACGATATAATCAACGTGATAGATATCTTGAAAAGAAAGTCTGTGCCTTTGATAAACGTTGAAAGAAGATCCTTTGATCCTTTGATAATTTTTGGTGGAATACTCACCTATGCAGATCTTGATTTTCTTAAGGTCATACCAGATGTCGTACTTCATGGTGATTTCGAAGCTATGGTTGAAGATTTAGCCCAAATTTTAAGTCCAGCAAGCAGAGACGAACTTTTGGAAAGGTTTTCAAAACTTGATTTTTCGTCGGTTAAAGTTTTTGAAAAAAAAGCAAAAGAGGTGGCAAAATTTCTTGACTTAAGTAAATCTGCGCCCATCAGTCCCGTTGTACCAGCTAGAGGAGAGTTCGCAGGTCGTGTTCTTGTTGAAGTGGAAAGAGGATGTGTTTGGAACTGCAGCTTTTGTATGATGAGCAGCTGTAAGAAACCTGCTAGATTTGTCGATCCAAATGTTATCACCAAGTTGATGGAAAAAGATCTTAAACTCGGCCTTATTGCCTCAAATGTGACAGATTATCCTTGGCTTGAAGATATTGTTCAAAAAGCTCGTGAAAAAAATATTTGGATATCTGTATCATCGCTCAGACTTGATAGGTTGAACGAAAATTTGTTGAGTTATTTGAAACAACATCAACATTCTTTTACCATTGCACCTGAATCGGCTACCTTCAAAATACGCCAAATCCTTGGCAAACCTTTTACAGATTCTCAAATCGAAAAAGCTTTACAACTTGGAAGAAAAAGCGGTTTTTCACAGGTAAAACTTTACTTCATGTATGGCTTGGATGAGGAAACTGAGGAAGACCTTACTGCGATCGGCAAGATGGTTTCAAAAGCCTACGAAATCGGATACAACGATGTAAGGTTGACCTTGAACGCTTTTGTGCCGAAAAAGGGAACAAAACTTGGCACAAGAAAGATGCAGGATGCAAAGATTTTGAAGGAAAAAGCTAAAGCTATAAAAGGTTCCATTCCTTCCCGCTGCGATGTTACCTTTGAAAGTTTAAAACAACTTCAGCTTCAGTATATAATAAACCAAGCCCCAGAAGGGACTTGGCTAGAAGTACTTGCGAAGATTCAACACACAAGCAACTGGTCTAAACAATTGTTTTCGAATATTCTTCTTTCATTTTTCTCCTTGATCGAGGAGCGAAATGATGGCTTTCAGGTACTTACTTCTTGATGGATGGCGTAGTTTTCTCAATGCTTTGACTTCTATCTGTCTTATCCTTTCCCTTGTTACGTTGAAGTATTGACCAACTTCTTCGAGTGTTTTTGCCTTCCCGTCCAAAAGCCCATATCTCATCTTCAAAACCATGGCTTCCCGTGGATTTAGCGTTCTAAGAACTTTTTCCAATTCTTCTCGCATAAGCATTCTCATGGCTTCTTTCTTTGGTGATGGGATAGACTCGTCGGCTATGAAATCTCCAACTGTGGAATCTTCGTCTTCTCCAACTGGCGCTTCGAGCGATATGATTTCTTTTGCTGCTTGCATTATTTCTTCTATTTTTTCAACTGGTTTATCCATGATTTTTGCAAGTTCTTCAACAGTTGGTGGTTCACCGTGTGTTTGTTGATATTCCCTTATGATTCTGTTCAGCTTGTTTATGGTTTCAACCATGTGCACAGGCACTCTTATGGTTCTAGCCTGATCAGCTATGGCTCTGGTTATAGCTTGCCTAATCCACCACGTGGCGTATGTGCTGAATTTATAACCTTTGCGCCAATCGAATTTCTCGACTGCCTTCAAGAGACCTATATTTCCCTCTTGAATCAGATCCAAAAACGGCAAACCTCTGCCCATGTACTTTTTCGCAATGCTCACAACAAGTCTAAGGTTTGATTGGATTAACTTTTTCTTAGCTTTTTCATCCCCCATCTGCGCACGCCTTGCAAGTTCTCTTTCCTGCGATGGCGTCAGCAAAGGTATTTTGCCTATCTCTCGCAAATACATTTTTATTGGATCTTTCAAAGAAAGGTTATCGAAAACTTCGGGATTGTCCTCCAAAGCTTGGAGTTCTTCTTCGGAAAGTTCCAGCGAATCATCCAATGGTTCTGGTTCAGAATCTTGGATGTTGATCTTGTTCTTTTCGAGCTCTTCGTAGATCCTTTCGATCAAATTGCTATCAAATCCCTCATAATCTGGAGGGAAAGCTTTATCTATATCATCGTACGTGACGAATCCTTTTTTCTTACCAAGCTTTACAAGGTTTTTGATCCTTTTCTCTATATCAGCTTGGGTCAAGGTTTTCTTTTCCTCCTTGCTTGTTTCTTCTTTCAAATCGACATTTTCCTTTTCAAGTTCTTCCATAATCTATCCACCTCCCATTTTGATCAAAGTTTTAACCAGTTCCATACGTTGTTTGAGCAGAATGGTTCGTTCTGTTTCATCTTGGCAATTGGCAAGTTTAGCGTCAATTTGTGACAACAACTTTTCGGCGACTTTTCTAGCAAATCGCTTTTTTATATCCTCAAAAATTTTGATTGGATTTGACGGTGGAGGTATTCGTGACAAAAGATCAAAAAGATAATTTCTCACTTCTTGACTGACTTGTGTAATATCTGGATTTTGTTGAAGCTGTGAAAGTATCTTCAAGGTTTTTTCACTCAAAATCGTTTGGTCAAGTTTTGATATTTCTTTTCTCAGTTCTTCGTTGGTTAGGTATAGGTATATCAGGTAATCCTCGTCAGTCGGAAGTTTTGGTTCCTTTGATACCCTTTGCAAAATGGATTTAGAAGAGCTCAGTTCATCCTTTAATCTGTGTGCTGGCAATCCTATTTTTTTCGATACAGCTTGTAAAAGCGCATCCAGTTTTTCCAATCTTTTGTTCTTTTCCAAAAACTCTTTCCAAACTTTGATTTTCGAAAGGTACTTCTCCAAACCCGAAGATGTTGAGACATCGTATTGTTCAAGATAAAAATCTGCAACGAATTCTTCAAAGGGCATAGAATCTTTCAGCATTTTGTGTAAGGCCTCTGGACCAGATGTTTTGAGAAGTTCATCTGGATCTTTTTCTTCCGCTTTTGCAACGGTAACGTCAAATCCTGCTTCTATAAGCAACCAAAGGTTTCTCAAAGTTGCTTTGCGCCCAGCTTCGTCGTTGTCAAAGCACAAAATCGCATTTCTTGTCAAAGGAGATATCTTCAGAAGGTGATCTTTAGAAAGACTCGTTCCAAGAACTGCAACGGCTGCTTTTATTCCAGCTCTATGCATGGCGATTGCGTCGAAGTATCCTTCCGTTATCACAATAAAATCAACATTTTTGATTGTCTTCTGAGCCCTATCCAATAGAAACAAGGTTTTGCGCTTTGAAAAGTATGGTGTATCTCTAAGATTTAAATATTTAGGTTCGCCGAACAAAGCCCTTCCACCAAAGGCAATTACTCTACCGTTCTGATCTTTGATTGGAATGGTTATTCTGTTTTCAAAGATGTCTATGTAACCTGCCGAAGTTTGTTTGACAAAACCAAGCTGTAAAATTTTCGAAATTGGCATACCAAGTTTTGTTCCTATCTTAATCGCAGCGTTAGAATTTGCAGGACAATATCCAAGTTCAAATTCATCGATTTCCCGATCCGTTAGCCCCCTTTGTCGAAGATATTCCATTGCTTCTTTGGATTTTTTAATTTCTGCTTTGTAAAATTCGTTGAGTTTGTGGCAAAACTCAAGGTACATTCTCTTTTCTTTGTCTTCTTTTATTTCAGGTAGCTCAACGTTTGCCATCGTAGCAAGCTTTTTTAAGGCTTCAAAGAAAGATAAGTGCTCTATCTCCTGCAGAAATTTGATAGCATCACCGGCTGCGCCGCATCCAAAACAATGGTACAATTTGAGGGTTGGGTTGACGAAAAACGACGGTGTTTTCTCGCTGTGAAAAGGACAAAGACCACGATAGTTGCTCCCAACCTTCTGAAGTGGCACATATTGAGAGATAAGTTGCACAATATCGATTTTTTCCTTGATTTTATCGATAATTTCACGCATATTTAAAAGCTCACACAAAAAGTTTCAAGGATATAAAGAACGGTCAATTGAGGCTGTATGTGAAGATGACCAACGGCGAAACCATGGAATTTAGACTTATAAAAAAACAAAAGGTTCAAAACAAAGGGGCGCGCACGCGCCCAAGGAAGAGGTTATCGCTTCGAGTACTGTGGAGCCCTTCTGGCTTTCTTCAAACCGTACTTCTTTCTTTCAACCATTCTTGGATCCCTGGTGAGCATACCGTGAGCTTTCAAAGTGGGTCTCAAATCTGGGTTGAGTGCCACCAAAGCCCTTGCTATTCCAAGTCTAACAGCTCCAGATTGACCGGATAATCCACCGCCTTCAACTAGAATCCAAAGATCAACTTTTCCAAGCATGTTTGTTACCAACAAAGGCTCGACTGCATGTTTTGCCCAAGCGATGTTTTTGAAATATTCTTCAAAAGAGTTATACTGTTTTCCGTTTATAAACAGTTGTCCGCTTCCTGGTTCAATATAGACACGGGCAACTGCTGTTTTTCTCCTACCGATCGCATGAATAATCGTCTTTTCCATCCCTTACCCTCCCGTCAAATTTCAATTGGTTCAGGCTTTTGAGCCTCATGGGGATGCTTGTCTGAAGCGTAAATCTTGAGTCGTTTCAAATACTTGTCTCCCAGGGCGCCTTTGGGTAGCATTCTCTTAACTGCCAGCCATATTAACCTTTCAGGATGCTTTTCAAGAAGCTGTCTTGCGGTTTGAACCTTTAACCCACCTGGATAACCGGAATGTCTGTAGTAAAGTTTTTTGTCAAGCTTTTTACCGGTCAAAACAACCTTATCAGCGTTGATGACAACGACGTAATTCCCTGTGTCTACACCAGGAAAGAAAGTTGGGCTGTTTTTTCCCATGAGGTATTTAGCTATTTGGCTTGCAAGTCTTCCTAAAACTTTTCCACTTGCGTCGACAAGGTACCATTTTCTTTCCACATTTCTAATTATCGTAGTTTTTTGTATTGGAAATGGTCTTGCCATTTTTCATTCCTCCTTGACAGGTATAACGCTCACAAATTTTTTATTCCTTTTTGTGTGGAACTTGACGATGCCATCAACCAAAGCGAAAAGCGTGAAGTCTCTTCCACATCCAACGTTTTGACCCGGGTGGATTTTCGTTCCTCTTTGTCTAACCAGTATGTTTCCAGCCCTAACTCTTTGACCGTCTCCTACTTTCACACCCAGATATTTTGGATTGCTATCCCTATTTCCTATCGACCCACTTTTTCTATGTCCGAACAACTGTATTTCTATTCTCATGATTTTTCACCTCCAAGCGTATATTTCTCGGGAACTGTGACTGAAGATCGAGCAGACTTTTGTATAACTCTTCCATCAAAACTTGTGAGATTTGATCTGGCTGTACCAAATTAACTTCCATGAAACCGTCGTCTTTTTTGAAAAGAGCTTTTGACCTGCTTACCAAAGCTCTTGCTGTATGTTGAACCAACGCACTGACTGCCGCACAGACGATATCTTTTCCTTTTTCAGCGTAATTTGTGTGTCCAACAGCAGAAAAACCAACGTAATTTCCATCTTTCACGAAAAAAGTTATCTTGGTCATTTTCATCATCCGACCTGGATTTTGTCAATTCGCACCAAGGTGTACCATTGCCGATGTCCGCGTCTTCTTTTATAACCAGTTTTTCTTTTGTACTTAGCAATTATGATTTTTCTTGCCCTTGCGTGTTGAATGATCGTGCCAATAACGCTGCAGTTTGTCAAGTAAGGCTGACCCACCAAAAAGCCGTTGTCCGTTGAAACATGCAACACTCTGTCGAACACTACCTGCTGCCCTTCTGCCTGAGGCAACTTTTCAACTGCTATGGTTTCACCTTCTGTAACTTTGTACTGTTTTCCACCACTTTCGATTATGGCGTACACATCTTCACCTCCCTGGTATACAGGCACTGAAAAACGTAGCTCCCAAATGCCGGAGCGTTTTCAACGTTTTTCAAGTGCCATGTGTTTTGTTCACGCTTGAATATTGTACCATTGAATTTATTACTATCGTGAAACAGTTTGTTTACGCAAACAAAAAGACATACATCTACGATTTGATAAGTTATAAATTAGATATTGATGGAATATAAACTTTAATTTTAAAGGGGTGAAGACGGTGTACTTTGCGCTTGTTCTTATAACGGCCGGGGTTTTGCTGATCTTTTTTGGTGCCAAGGTCTTCTTCGGAGTTTTGTTTATAGGAATTGGCTTTTACGTTCTAGCTTGGATTTTAAAGCTTCACTTAAGAGCTGAAAAAAGAAGTAAAAAAGCAGCTGAAGAGATTCAAAAGCGATTGAAACACAAGCTTACAAAGGAAGATTTGGAGTGGTTAATGGCTTTTGTTAAAAGTCCTGTTGGTAAAAAAATCTTGATGCAAGTGGAGGAAGAACAAGTTCAGAAACCTGTGAGAATCAGCATATCAATTCCTATTTCGCTTGCTTTGTTTTTAAAACCAATCTTGAAAACCAGCTCCACTTTTATTTGGAAGTTTTTGAAAAATAAGCATGAAATCTTCGAAGACTATCAGCAATTCAAAACTGTTTTGGAAATTTTCTTGGATGCCTTGGACGAGTTGATGACGTACTCTGGTGATTTTATCAGGATTGAAAGTCAAGGAACATTTGTGAGAATTGGGATCGTGTGAGGTGATTTGGTTTGGAGATGAGTTCAAAATGTCCTCTGTGCGGTGGAAATGTTGTTGTAACAAGCTTTAAATGCACTGAATGTGGGAGCAAAGTAGAAGGCCAATTTACCCTCAACGAGTTTTCATCTCTTTCAAAGCAAGATCTTGACTTTTTGCGAGAATATTTGAAAAACAGAGGTAACTTAACAAAAGTTGCCGAAAAGCTTGGAATATCTTACCCAACAGCGCATTCGTATTTCAACAGGCTTTTGAGAAACCTTGGCTACATTTCCAGCGAAGAGGAAAAGGAACGTGTAAGTTCCATTTCAGAAGTTTTAAACAAGCTCGAATCTGGTGAGTACGATTTCTCAATGGCTTTGTCAATTTTGAAAAAGGAGGTAAGAGGAAAATGAGAGAAGAATTTGTCAGGGTTATGAACTTGGTCAAGGAGGGTAAATTGACGTCAGAGCAGGCAGCTGAACTGATAGAGACTATGATGTCAAACTTTGCGTCGTCGGAAAAACAAACCCACGAAATGTCCAAGAAACTGATAAAAGTACAAGTTCGTTCGAGCAAGGGTGATAACGTCGACATTCAGCTGCCTTTGAAACTGTCAAAACTGTTGATTTTAGGTTTGCCAGCTTTGAAGGAGAAAATGCCTGATGTTGATTTGAACGTCATCTCGCAACAACTTCAAGAAGCTTTGGAAAACTTGGAAAATCTGGAGGGTGATATTGTCAACATTACGGCAAGCGATGGTACTACGGTCAGAGTTTTTGTTGAGTAAAAAAGGCTTTTTTGGTAAAATTGATGCACAGAGCGATAGGAGGGATTTAAGGTCATGGACCTTGGTACACGTTATATGCCAGATCAGATAGAGAAAAAATGGTACGAAAAATGGCTTGAAAAAGGATATTTCCAACCAAAAGGTGTTGGTAAGCCCTTTGTCATAGTTATACCACCGCCAAACGTCACTGGAACAATACACATGGGGCATGCTTTGAACATAACCTTGCAGGACATACTGGTTCGCTTCAGGAGAATGCAAGGTTACGATACACTATGGGTACCAGGTGAGGATCATGCTGGTATTGCCACTCAAAACGCTGTTGAAAGATATTTAGAGTCTCAGGGTAAAAGCCGTCAGCAGTTGGGCAAGGAAGAGTTCTTGAAAGTAGTCTGGGATTGGGTCAAAAAATACAGAGCTTACATAAAAGAACAAATAAAAACTTTGGGAGCGTCCGTCGACTGGTCTAGAGAAAGGTTTACTTTGGATGAGGGTCTTTCAAGGGCAGTTAGAAAAGTTTTTGTCGAGCTTTACAAGAAGGGATTGATATACAGAGGAAAATACATGGTCAACTGGTGCCCAAGGTGTAAAACAGTTCTTTCCGACGAAGAGGTCGAGCACGAGGAAAGAAAATCAAAGCTTTACTTTATAAAATACCCATTTGTGGATGGAACTGGTGAAATAGTTGTTGCAACTACAAGACCTGAAACTATGCTTGGGGATACAGCAGTTGCCGTCAATCCAAAGGACGAAAGATACAGCAAGTTCGTCGGCAAAAAAGTCTTGTTACCGTTGATGAACAGGGAGATACCAATAATCGCGGATGAATATGTTGATCCTGAATTTGGAACGGGAGCAGTTAAAGTAACACCAGCTCATGATCCAAACGACTTCGAGATCGCCCAAAGGCACAACCTACCGCTTGTTGATATATTTGACGACGATGCCGTTGTGAACGAAAACGGTGGAAAGTACAAAGGTTTGGATAGGTACAAGGCGCGGGAAGCGGTTGTAAAAGATCTTCAAGAGTTGGGTTATTTACTCAAGGTTGAGGAAATCGACAACGCGATAGGGCATTGTTACAGGTGTGAAAGCGTTGTTGAACCTAGGATCATGGACCAATGGTTTGTGAGGATGAAACCACTGGCTGTGAAGGCTATTGAAGCCGTTGAAAACGGGTCGATTAGGTTCATCCCAGAAAAGTGGAAAAAAGTTTACCTGCACTGGATGTACAACATCAAGGATTGGTGCATAAGCAGACAACTTTGGTGGGGACATCAGATACCTGTTTGGTATTGTGAATCTTGCGGTGAAGTCATCGTTTCCGAGGAAGATGTTGATCAATGTCCAAAGTGCGGTTCAAAATCAATCAAGCAGGACCCAGATGTTCTTGACACTTGGTTTTCTTCGGCGCTTTGGCCGTTCAGCACACTTGGGTGGCCTGAGGAAACTGAGGATCTTAAAAAATATTACCCAACTAGTGTTTTGGTGACGGGTTTTGACATAATCTTCTTCTGGGTTGCCAGAATGATAATGATGGGCTATGAGTTCATGAACGAAAAACCTTTCAGCGATGTGTACATTCATCAACTGATCCGAGATAAGTATGGAAGAAAGATGAGCAAATCCTTGGGAAACGGTATAGATCCGATTGAAATGTCTGCCAAGTATGGTACAGATCCGGTCAGGTTCACGCTTGCCATTTTAGCGGCTCAGGGTAGCGACATAAAACTTGACGAAAGGTACTTCGATACCTACAGAAAATTCGCAAATAAAATATGGAACGCAACAAGGTTTGCAATCATGAATCTCGATGGTTATGAAGAAGAGGAACTAACCTCCTTGGGACTTGTGGATAGATGGATTCTTTCAAGGTTGATGAAAACCGTTGAAATCGTTACAAATGCCCTTGAAAATTACGAGTTCAACGTGGCGGCTAAACAGATATACGACTTCTTCTGGGATGAATTTTGCGATTGGTACATCGAGGCTGTCAAGCCTAGACTCAATGGGATTGAGAGAAGAAAAGTTCAAAACGTTCTTGTCAAAGTTTTGGACACAAGTTTGAGGCTTTTACATCCATTCATGCCATTCTTGTCAGAGGAACTTTGGCATGCACTTCCGGTAAGTGGAGAATCAATAATGATCGCACCGTGGCCAGAATATGAACCAAACTCAGTGGACGAAGAAGCTGAGCAAGCTTTTGCAAGAGTTATGAACATCGTGAAAGGAATAAGAAATGTGAAGGCAGAACTGAACATTCCCGCGAAGGAAGCTGTGGACATTTTTGTTGTTGGTGAGAAATTGAGCGAAGAAGAGCAATTTTACATATGCAAACTTGCCATGGTGAACAAAATCGAATGGGTTGATGCAAAGCCAAGCAAGTGTGCCACAGCTTACGTAGACGAGCGTTGTCAAATTTTTGTAGACATCAAAAATCTCGATTTACAATCTGAGATCAAGAGGTTGGAGAAAAACATCGCAAAACTTCAGGAAGATTTGGAATGGAATTTAAAGAAACTTTCAGACGATAACTTCTTAAAAAATGCACCAGAAAGCGTTGTCGAAGAGTGCAAACAAAAGGTTGAAAACATAAAGCAAAGATTGAAAGTACTCGGTGAGTTACTGGAGGGGTTGAAGTGACGTATTTACAAATGTTGAAATACCTTTACACCGAAAGACCTTCGGGCAAGGTCACGCTTGGACTTGAAAGGATCCAGGAACTTTGTAGAAGGTTGAACAATCCACAGGATTGTTTTCGTTCTGCACATGTAGCTGGAACGAATGGGAAAGGTTCTGTCACAAAGTTTTTGAGTTATTTGTTCATAGAACATGGCTTGAAAACAGGAAGCTATTTTTCACCTCATTTGTCGATTTTTAAGGAAAGAATATTGGTGAATGAGCAATTCGTTGACGAACAAACTTTTGTCGATGCCTTTGAGATTGTACAAAGTGAAGCGGAGAAGATGGATCAACTTGGGATAAACATGAGTCCAAGCTTCTTCGAATTTGTAACTGCCATGGCTTTTGTCATTTACAGGTTGAAAAACGTTCAAGCAACTTCCATAGAAGTTGGATTAGGCGGCAGGTACGATGCGACTAACGTTGTTTTACCCAGCGTTAGCGTTATAGTTACTATAGACTTTGACCACATGCATATACTTGGAGATACCCTAGCCAAAATAGCTTACGAAAAAGCGGGAATAGTGAAAGAAAGTGTACCAACCGTTTGTGGTGAAACCAAAGAAGAACCCCTTGAAGTAATAAGAGAAGTTTGCAGACAAAAAAACAGCAAGATTCACGTTTATGGAAAAGATTTTTCTTACGAGGCTTTAGAGCTAAAACTTTCGCAGAACCTGTTTAACTTCCATGGATTGACGGATTTTAAAAACCTTGAAATATCGTTGAACGGAGAACATCAGTTTTTAAACGCTTCTGTTGCCTTGCAAGCGTTTTTGATCTTTGCGCAAAAAGAAGGCATCAAGGTGGATGAAGAAAAAGTTAGATCAGCTTTGAAAAAGGCTAGCATACCAGGCAGATTCGAGGTTATTGCGGGCAAACCAACCATCATTTTTGACGGTGCGCACAACATCGGTGGCGCCAAGGTTTTGAAAAAATCCATCCAGGATTATCTGAAAGGTCAAAAACTGGCTGCTGTGATTGGAATGGTTGATGACAAAGACAAAAGAGCAGTTCTTTCCCATCTTGCGCCTTTGTTCGAGAGGATTTACGTCACAAAACCGGTTTCTCACAGAGCTGTTAATGTGCGGGAAACTTATGAAATAGCCAGAGAATTCAACAAAAATGTTGTTTTTGAACCAGATCCTTTGAAAGCTTTTGAAAATTTAAAATCCGAAGGATGGGAGACTATAATAATCACGGGTTCACTTTATCTTGTAGGTTATCTTAGAGATTACATAATCGACGGTCAACTTGAGCCGGAATGGGAACTTGTGAGGTGAGAAGTTGATCTACAGCGTTTCTGGAACGGTCGTTGAAAAGTTTGATCAAAATTTGCTGCTGAAAGTGGGCAATTTTGTGCTTCAAGTTTTTTGTGATTTTGAAACATTTGAAAAGGTGAGCGTGGGACAACTTGTACAGCTTTATACTTATCTGCAGCTAAATCAAGACGAGGTTAACCTCTATGGCTTTTTGGATTTGCAAAAACTGAAAGTTTTCAGAAAAATAATGAAGGTTTCAAAGATGGGGCCAAAAACGGCTTTGAAAATACTTTCTGTCGTTCAACCACGAGAATTTGTTTGGCTTGTTAAAAAAGGAGAGATAAACAAACTTTCCGCTTTACCTGGTATAGGCAAAAAAACCGCGGAAAGGTTGGTGGCAGAGCTTAAAGACGAAGATTTCGAAATAGAAGCAGATTTTTCACCAGAGATCTTCGATGCAGTTGAGGCGCTTGTTGCGCTGGGTTTTTCAAGAGAAGAAGCAAGGCAAGCGGTTTTGAGTGTTTTCAATAAAGACATGGACGTTGAACAGTTGATAAAAGAATCGCTTAAAATATTATCCAGGAAGGATAACAGATGAACATTTCAGCGCTGGAAAACCCCATTTTAGGTTACAAACTCGATCCTGGAGAACCTGGGCTTGCCCATTCTTCAGCGGCAAGTAACAGCATTTTGCGCGTCTTAACGCAGGAAATAAGCAACTGGCTAGCTTTTAAAAGGGAAGCAGAAAGAAACGGTGGAGTGATAATTTTTGGTGGAATATATCTAAACCTTCAAAAGCGTGGGTCTTTCTTGGCAGCTGTTTCAGGTCGCACCACCGCGTACATATATTATCCAAACAAATCCCAAACTGTTGAGCAGGTTGAAGAAACAGAGATAAAAGCAAGGATAAAACAAGAAATAGAAAGGCTGGAGACAAGGATTCAAATCGCTGCCAGTTTGGAAGAGCAAGAAAGAATCGAAAGACAAATAGCTTTTTTAAAGCTTGTCATGAACATGCCTCTTGTACTTCTCAAACAACTTCTCGGACCATCTGGAATATTACTTGACGTTTTCGCTTGACATCATCTCTACGAAAACTTCCACCAGTTTTGGATCGAACATCTTTCCACTTTGTTTTTGAATCATCTGCAAAGCTTCTTCTTTCGTTTTAGGATCTGGTCCCCATTCGGAACTGACAAAATTTGTTAACTCATCGTAATAATCACATATCGCTATGATTCTTGCAAAAAAAGGTATTTCTTCTCCTTTAAGTCCATCTGGATAACCAGTTCCATCCCATCTTTCATGGTGGGATCTAACTATTGGAACAAGGTCCCATAGAAGTTCTATTGAGGCAAGATAAATTGAACCAACTATCGTGTGGTCTCTTGAAGTACTTTCAATTTCCCTTATTCTTGCGGGGCTGAACATCATAAGCTGTTCTATCCCAATTTTTCCAACATCGTGAAGCATGGCACCTTCAACGAGCAATGCCAAATCTTTTTCGCTTAAGTTCAATCTTTCTCCCATTTTCTTTGCAAGTTTTGCAACCCTTTGTGAATGACTAAAACCTTCCTTGTCTTCGACTTCTAAAAGAACCACTAAAGCTTGGAGAATTCCACTTGTGATTTTTCTAGCCCAGTGCGAACTGACCAATCCAGATTTCAAGAAAGCCTTCTCAAGATACGCTTTTGCAAAGATCCAAGCTGCTTCGTAGGTTTCTTGGATATTTTCAAAACTTGCAACAAGTCTTTTTTGAGCATCGTAAAACTTCGCTTGATTTTCAACAATAACAAGTTGAGGTGCTTGTACATCCAAAATTTGATCACAAACAAAAAGCTGAGGAGAATCCTTCTCCTCAGTTGCAGACATTTTTTGGAAGAAATTCGATATCTCACTGTTTATTTTTCCAAAAATTTGTGCTCTCATATCAGATCTCCAAAAGACTCTTTGAAGAACGTGTTTTTATCTCATTTACAATTATATCAATCACTTCCTGCAATTTCTTACTTCCACAATCGACACCTTTTCTGGTTCTAACCGAAACGCTTTCATTTTCCTTTTCCTTATCTCCAACGACGAACATGTAAGGTATTTTCATCACTTGAGCATCCCTTATTTTGTATCCAAGAGTTTCTCTTCTGGTATCGACTTTTACCCTTATGCCATTTTGAACCAATGTCTTTGCCACCTTTTCGGCATATTCAACGTGTCTGTCGGCGATGGGTATCACAACTACTTGAACTGGGGCAAGCCAAGTTGGGAAAGCTCCAGCGTAGTGCTCTATGAGTATGCCGAGAAATCTTTCCAAACTTCCATATATGGCTCTGTGTATCATAACTGGAGTTTCATATTTGCCTTCGGCGTTCACGTAGGTCAATTCAAACCTCTGCGGCATCAAAAAGTCAAGCTGCACCGTTGCGCACTGCCATGTTCTTCCAATGGAATCTTTGACATGAAAATCAATCTTTGGACCATAGAATGCGCCTTCACCCTCTTTGACTTCGTAAGCAAGATTTACATGCTCCAAAGCGGCTTTCAAAGCGTTGGTTGCTTTTTCCCAAATTTCCACATCACCCATGTGATTTTCCGGCATGGTGCTGAGTTCAACGGAGTATTCAAATCCAAACGGCGCATAAATTTTCTTTATAAGTTCAATAACTCCAACGATTTCTTCCTCAACTTGATCTAGCCTACAGAAGATATGCGCATCGTCTTGGGTGAAGCTTCTGACCCTAAACAAACCGTGCAAAACCCCACTTCTTTCGTACCTGTGTACCCTTCCAAATTCAAAGTACCTTATGGGAAGATCTCGGTAAGAAACTGCCCTGCTTTTGTATATCAAAATATGACCAGGACAGTTCATCGGTTTTATGGCGAAGTTTTGTTCTTCTTTGCTCGTAAAGTACATGTTCTCCCGGTAGTGGTCCCAATGACCCGACATTCTCCACAATTTTTCGCTCATCACAAGCGGGGTCATGACTTCTTCATATCCATGTTCCAAATGAAGTTGTCTTGAAAAGTTCATGAGTTCTCTGAGAATGATGGCACCGTTTGGCAAAAAGATCGGCATTCCGGCGGCAACTTCGTAGTCGATGAAAAAGATTCCAAGGGCTGGTCCAAGTTTTCGGTGATCTCTCTTCTTAGCTTCTTCAAGCATTTGAAGGTATGCGTCGAGATCTTCTTTCTTTGCGAAGGCAGTTCCGTAAATTCTTTGAAGCATCGCGTTCTTTTCGTCACCGCGCCAATACGCACCCGAGACGGATAGAAGCTTGAAATGTTTTACCCAGCCAGTTGATGGCATATGCGGGCCTCTGCATAAATCCACAAATTCTCCTTGCTTAAAAAGTGTGACTTTTTCATCGGGTATTTCGTTTATCAGCTCTACTTTGTAAACTTGCCCTTCTTGTTTCATCAAGGAGATTGCTCGATCTTTTTCTACTTCCATCCTTTCGATGATCAAATCTTCTTCGATGATTTTTCTCATTTCTTCCTCAATTCTTGGAAGATCTTCATCGGTTATTTTCCCATTCAAAATTTCAAAGTCATAGTAAAAACCATTTTCAATGGTTGGCCCAATTCCAAGCCGCACGTTGTCCTTCCCATAGATTCTCATAACAGCCTGCGCCATGATGTGCGACATGGTGTGCCTGTAAACTTCTGGGGCCAGTTTGTGATCAAGGGTGACAAATTCAACCTCACCGTCTTGATCAACCTTTTCACGCAAATCTCTCAATTTACCGTTGAACACAACGGCTATAACTTCGTTTTTGGGAAATTTCTCCAGCAGCTTTTGAAATTCAACAGGTTGTCCGAGATTCAAAACCACATCATATCCCTTTATCTTGATTTTGAACGACAAAATTATCACCTCCATTGCTTATTTTCAATCTTACCATATTTTCTGCTTCAAATTCTTTTCTTTGGTGTTATCATAAATATGAAACCTTGCGTTGGAAGGGAGAACGAATTTTGATGAGAATATTGGCTAAAAAGCTTTACACACCTCTTCAAGTTATCGAAGACGTTTGTATAACCATTGAAGGCGAAAAAATAGTTGGGATAGAAAAAACCCAGCAAAAAGTTGACAAAGCTTTTCCAATAGTTGCACCTGGGTTGGTTGACACGCACACCCACGGAGCAGTTGGGATTGATGCAATGCAGATTGATAAAGAAGGCCTGGAAAAACTTTCTTTGTTTTACGCCAGCCGCGGTGTTACGTCTTTCTTGCTTGCAACAGTTTCTGATACTTTTGAAAAAATCGTTCATGTTTGCGAAACTGTGAATGAGTTCAAAGAAAAGCTGCCTGCTGCAAAGCTTCGTGGCCTTTACATAGAGGGACCGTACTTGAACCCTTCGAAAAAAGGGGCGCACAAAGAGCAGTATTTGAAAAAACCAGACATAAAAGAGCTACAAAAATTGGTCGATAATTACAAAGAGATTGTAAAAGTTTTCACCATAGCTCCAGAACTCGAAGGTTCAATCGAGGCAATAAAATTTCTTGCAAAAAACAACGTGGTTGTAAGCATTGGACACACCGAGGCTGATTATCAAACTACCGTAGACGCTGTGAATGCCGGTGCAACTAGGGCAACACATCTTTTCAACGCCATGCGGAGTTTTTCGCACCGCGAACCTGGGATTGTTGGAGCAGTTCTTACAGACGAAAGAGTCTTTTGCGAGATCATATGCGATCTTGTTCACGTACATCCAATAGTCATTGAGATCGCTTTAAAATCAAAAGGTTTTCAAAAAGTTGTGCTCGTCAGTGATTCCATGTCTGCAACTGGTTTAGAAGACGGAGAATACCTGCTGGGCGATCTTGAGGTTGTTGTGAAGAACAAAGTGGCAAGGCTAAAAAACTCCGATACCCTTGCTGGAAGCACCCTTACACTCGATCAGGCGATCAAAAACCTGGTTTTGAATTTGAACTTAGATTTGAAAAGCGCGTTGACAATGGCTACTTTGAACGCTTGTTTGGCGAGCAATTTGAGATGTGGAACGATACAAGTTGGAATGCCGGCGGATTTGGTTTGCTTTGATGAAGAGTTGAACGTTGTTGCGACCTTTGTTGACGGTAAGTTGGTATACTCGGCTTGAGAAGTCTGGCGGGGGATTTGGCATGAAGCTGAAAAGCATGTTTCTTCACGGTTTTAAATCATTCGCTCGCCCAACAAGGTTGAACTTTGCCGATGGAATAACCGTCATCGTTGGACCAAACGGTGGAGGGAAATCAAATATAGTTGACGCGGTTAGATGGGTCTTTGGAGAACAGTCTATGAAGCAACTTCGTGCCGATGAGAAATCCGATGTTATTTTTGCAGGGTCTGCAAGCCAGCCAGCGGCTCAATCGGCTTACGTGGAACTTGTTTTTGAAAATGAAAACGAAACCATATCCGTCGCACGGCAACTTACAGCCGATGGAAAGAACACTTACTTTTTAAATGGTCAACCAGCTAGGCTCAAAGATATACGCGAAAAATTCGAAGGCACAGGAATAGGCGTTGAGTTTTACTCGATCGTAGGACAAGGCCAGATTGAAAGGATAATAAGTTCCTCACCTGAGGAATTGAGGGTCCTGCTGGAAGAAGCTGCGGATATACACGTGTACAAAGAACGTAAAAAGGAAGCTTTGGAAAACTTAGAAAGAGTTCAAAACAATCTCTTACGTGTGTCAGATGTGATAAATGAGCTTGACAGGCAGCGAAAGTCGCTTTATTTGAAAGCCAAACGTGCAGAAAGATACAAAGAATACTCCCAAAAACTTGCCGAAAACAAGAGGATATACTACGGAAACATTTTGAAGAGAGAAACCAGAAGGTTGAACTATTTGAACGAAGAACTTTCGAAAACATTTGAGAAGATAAAACAGCTTCAAAAAGATCTGGTGGAAGTTGAGACAAATTGGTCAACCTTGAAGGCAGAGTTTGCCAGCGTTGACAAAGAAATAGAGAACTTCACAAACTTGCTTGAAGACTACAAAAGGCGCCAAACTACTCTATCTGAACTTCGAGAAATGTACAACAAACGCCTTTCGGAAAGAGAAGGAAAGTACGTTGAAACAACCACAAAACTTGACTCCATCCAGGAAAGGATAGCTCAAATAGAAAAAAGAATAAGCGAGTTGAGTTTAATTCTCAAAGGACTGATCGAGGAAATTTCTCAAAAAGAGGCAGAACTTTCACAGATAGAAAAGCAAAGGGATGAAATACTTTCCAAATACACAGAAAAAGAGAAACAATTTTTAGGCATAAGGGAAAAGCTTGAGGCTTTACATAAAGAGAGAATATCACTTGAAGGAGAGCTTTCAAGGATTGAAGAAAGCGTTGAGGATTTATCAAAGAGAATATCGATAATAGATTCTCAGCTTGACGTTAAAGTTTCTAGGTTGAGCAGGCTGCAAACCGAGTTATCCTTGTTGCTTGAAAAGCTAAAAAATGCTGGTGACAAGGAAGCTCAACTTGTTAAGGAACTACAAACTATACGCGAGAGAATAGACGAACTGACAAGTGAAAAGAGAGCCGCTGAAGATGAGCTTGAAAACGTGAGAAGAACGTTGCGGTTGCTCGACGAGGAAGAGGCAAGGATAAAGCAAAGAATTGAAAGTTACGAAGGATATACCAAGGCTGTTCGAGCGATTTTTGCAAAAAAGGCAGAGGGTTATTTTGAAAATGTGCACGACGTAGTTGCGAATCTGATAAGTTTTCCAAGCGAATACGCCAAAGCTGTGGAGGTTTTGCTAGGTGGAGCTGTTCAAAACGTGGTTGTTGAAGCTTCCAACACCGCAAAAGAGGTTATAGAATGGTTGAATCGAGAAAAAATCGGTAGAGTAACCTTTTTACCTTTGGATTTGATAGAATCTCATTTCAGCGGTTTGAGAGATGTGGAAAGTCACAAAGGCTTTGTAGGTTATGCGGCTCAAATAGTTCGTGTTCCAGAAAAGTACGCCGTTTTGCCAGGCTTTTTGTTTGGCAACGACATAATTGTAAGAACTCTTGAAGATGCAATTGATATAAAGAAGAAATACAAAGTAAGATGCAGAATAGTTACTTTGAACGGTGAGCTTATTGGTCAACACGGTTCCATCACCGGTGGAGAAGTTGAAACCGAAAGATCGGACACTTTGGTGAGAAGAAAGTTAAGACTTGCGGAAATCTCCGAGCAGAGGGTACAACTTCTTTCACATGAAAAGCAGCTTCAGCAAAAACTTTCCAAGATCCAGGAAGAAGTCCAAGCGCTGTATGGACAAGAGAAGATTGCGGAAAGAGAGCTTACAAACGTCATAGCGGAAGGTAGTTCCACAAAAAGGATGGTTGAAGAACTCAGCAAAACTGCACAGGAGATGGATCAAGAGATCTCATCTTTGCAGCAACTTAAAAAGAACTATCACTTGAGAATAGAAGGGATGAGGGCCAGAAAAGACACCATACTCTCAAGGTTGGATGAGATATCAAAGGAGAAAGAAAATCTTGAACTTCTCATGAAAGAGTACGACGAAAAACTTGCCGCTGAAAGGAAAACGATGGAAGAAATCCTATCAAAACACTCTGAAGTGAAAACGAGGCTGGCAAGCTTGATGGAAACAAAGCTTCATTACGAATCCGAACTTGATAAGCTGAAGAAAGATAAAGAAAAGCTGAGTGAAGAATCTTTAGTTTTGAACAATCAAGCTCGAGAACTTGAAAAAGAGATAAACAAGCTTAAGGAATTGCTTTTGGAAAATCAAAGAGAACTGGAGGCTCTTAGAAAAGAATCGGAAAGCTTGTTTGAAGCCATGAGACTTCAAAGGGCTGACAAAGATCAAAAACTTGCAACGCTTGCTCAACTTGAAGAAAAGATGCAGAAAATGAAAGAGGAAAGAGAAAGGCTAAGAGATCAACAGCACCAGTTGGAATTGACTATACAAGAGGTGAAAAGCAAAATAGAACAGTGCTTCACACAGGTTGATCCACAAGAGGTGGAAAATGTTGAGGAAATCGACAACGAAACCTTGGAACTTGTGAAGAAGGAAATGGAAGACTTGGAAACAAAGTTGAAATACCTTGGACCTGTGGATTTGACGTCGATACAAGAGTACGAAGATGTTGAGAAAAAGTACAACGAGCTTGTGATTCAAAAGAAAGATTTGGAAGATGCAAAGGCGAAAATTTTGGAATTGATCGAAAAGACCGATGAAGAAGCCAGAAACAAGTTTTTGGACGTGTACGAACGGGTCAACGCCAATTTCAACAAATTCATCTCAATACTCTTCCCAGGAGCTGAAGGAGAAATTCGTCTTCAATCTGGGAAGGATCTACTTGAGACAGGCATAGAGCTTTCGGTTAGAAAACCAGGAAGGAAGGTTCAAAAGCTTCAGCTTTTATCCGGTGGAGAAAAAGCTTTGGTTAGCATAGCTTTGATTTTCGCGTTGCTTGAGATCAAACCAAGCCCGTTCTACTTGCTAGATGAAGTCGATGCACCTTTGGATGATTTCAGCGCAGAAAGGTTGAAAAACTTGCTTGAAATAAGTTCGTCAAAGACTCAGTTTATCGTTATAACCCACAACAAAGTTATAATGGAAGCGGCAAAGATGCTTCACGGCGTAACGATGGTTGATGGTGTGTCGTGTGTTGTGCCGGTTGAACTCGAAACGGTTGTAAATTGAAAGGGTGGTTGGAATGTTTGAAAAGACGATCGAAAGTCAGGAAATTTTTAAAGGAAAGATTTTGACTGTGAAATTGGATAAAGTGGAATTGGCGAACAAAGTTCAGTCAACCCGTGAAGTGGTTCTCCATCCAGGTGCAGTTGCAATCTTACCCATTCTTGATGAAGAAAAGTTGATCTTGGTAAAACAATACAGATATGCCGTGGATCAACAGCTTTTGGAAGTTCCAGCAGGCAAGTTGGACCTAGGTGAAAAACCAGAAGAATGCGCAAAAAGAGAGCTTGAGGAGGAAACGGGATACAGATGTGGAAAATTGGAATACCTTGGTTTCATATACACAACCCCAGGTTTTTCGAATGAAAAAATTCACCTTTTTGTGGCTAAAGATCTTGAAAAAACTTTGCAGAAGTTGGATGAAGATGAGATATTACACGTCGTACAAATGAATCTCTCCGATGCGATTTTAAAATGTTTGAATGGAGAGATAGTTGATGCCAAAACGATTTGCTTGTTGTTGATGTATTATGTTAAAAGGAGAGATGAGAATGGTTAGGATAATCATCAACGGTCAAGAAACATTAGTTCCGGCTCAGGAGTACAAAACCTTTGGAAATCTTTACGATGCCTTTGCCCCAAAGAACATGGTTTTGAAGAAACTAGTTGTCAACAGTATAGATGTTCCACCACAGAAAGTATCAGAACTTCGCGAAGCTCTTTTGGAAGAAAACACCACTGTATCGATGGAATTTGTCACTCCGAGTGAATTTGTCGCAGAAATACTCCCGGGTGTGATTGAAAATTTGAACATGATGACTAATCTGATACCGGAGCTAACCCAAGCAATTCGTGCGCGAAAACCAGAAGCTTTTGAAAATTTGAAAAACCTTTCAGAAAGTATAGCTGCACTTGAAAATCTAAAGCAAAATGTGCTCAAAATCGCGCCTTTGCAGCAGCCAGATTTTTCAGACGTGGTTTTAAGGTTGAAAAAGGTTGTCGAAGCCATGGAAAGCGGTGATCATGGTAAACTTGCGGACGTTATCGCGGAAAACTTACCAGTCGTTTTGAAAACTTACGCAGAACTTTTCGAAAGAGTGTTGAGAAAACTTGAAGGTGATAAAAAATGATGAAGGATTATTACCTTGAAAACGCGATTAAAACGGCTAGTCCTGCTAAGTTGGTCGAGATGCTTTACGAAAGGGCGATAGAGCTTTTGAAAGAGGCAAAAGCCGCAATTGAACAGAAGGATTACGTTCTATCTAACGAAAAAATATCCAAGGTGCAAGAAATCATAACAGAACTCAACGTTTCTTTGGATATGGAAAAAGGTGGAGAAATAGCCCAATCTTTGAGAGCTTTGTACAACTACATGTACAAAACATTGATTGAAGCCAATTTGAAAAAGGACATTCAAAAATTGGACGAAGTTTTGTACTTTGTCGAACAGCTTCTTGACGCGTGGAAAGTTGCTATGAAAACTGCCAAGCCACCTTCAATTCAAGATCGTCAAAACCATGGTTTAAACATCTCCATATAGCATAAAATGTTTGGGGGTGTTGTGGTGGAAACCGTTAAGCTTCTTTCTGAGTTTCCAATTACTCGTTTTGTCGAACTGGTAAACGAGGTATTCAGCGATTATTCAGTGCCTATAAAATGGGACATTCTATCTTTCAACCTCGATGCAAGGGAAAATTCCGTATCGCTCTCAGATTCCTTTGTGTTTTTGAAGGACGATAAACCCGTTGGATTTGTGGTTTGTTGTATCAGAGGAACAAGAGGCAGAATTGATGCTATGGGAGTTGTTAAAAGTGAGCGCGGAACTGGTTTGGCATACAGAATTCTTGCACACGCTTTGGATGCTCTAAGATGGAAGAAAGTTCAAACAGTAGTTCTTGAAGTTCTAAAAACAGAATCGAAAGCCGTTAGATTTTACGAAAAAAACGGTTTTAGAACAATCAGAGAGCTTCATTCGATGATGAGAGAAATCGAGACTTTTAGTGAGAGTGAGGAATTGACTGTTGTAATGGCTGACCCAAGATGGATTCATCAAGCTTCGATTGAAGCTTCGTTGAATCTTCATCGTTCCCCCAATTGGCAAAGAGAACCCGCAACGCTTCTGTTATCCTCTGGTCGCTACAAATACGGTCGTGTGAACTTTAGACGAACTCAAGGATATCTGGTTTGGGGGTCAAATCAGGAAAATGCTTTCATTGTTGATTGTTCTCCCATCAAGGTTTTGGAAGTTTACCCAGATCTTTTGGATGCAGCTTCAAAATACGTGTGCAAAGTTGAGAACAAACGTTATTGTGCTATTTTCAACGTCCCTGAAAATGATCCGATGTACAACGCCGCTTTGCAGTGTGGTTTTAAGGTTTTTTTAACACAGCTTGAGATGAAATTAGAGTTATACTGAAATGGGTGAAAGCGGTGAGGCTTGAACATTTTGGAAAAATTTTTCCGTACATCGCCATTTTAGGGGTTATAGTTTTTGACGGAGTTTATTTTGATCTTTTTCCGCTTTTGATCCTTTATATGGTATTTGAGTATTTAAGGTTTAAAAGTTCGGTGGACGCCTTGAGAGTTTTAATTGTTCTTTTTATCCACTCGGCGGTGTGTTTTAAAACCATAACGATTGCCCATTTGATTTTGCTCTCAACCTACGTGGTGTTTTTAATAGTTCGTGATTATTTTCTTAACTCTTTTGTGCCATTTTTCAGTTATGTTTTGTGTGTTAGTTTGATAGTCTTTTTAAAAGGTTCTTATTTACCGAGTGTACTTTTACTTTGTGCCTTAAATTTGTTGCTTTGGAGAAAGTATGAGGTCTCGTAAATTTCTTCTGTATCTGTTTGTTCTAACCCCGTTTTTAATTCTCCTTTCAAGAGCTTTCGTTTTGCAGGTTATTCAGTACAAAACCCACAGAGAGTACATTGATTCTCTCAAAGTTTACGTAAGAAGGCTGGAAGCCCCAAGGGGAAGAATTTTAACAAGAGACGGAACAATTTTGGCTTGGGATGAAGAGGTTGTAACGGCAAAAGCTGTTGGCGCTATAAACACCGAATTGGTTGAACAGGTACTTGGCAAAGAAAAGATGCTTCAATTGATACAAGGCGATGAGATAATCATCTCGGAAACAGAAGCGCAAAGACTTGAAAAATCAGGATTGATGATATCTCGAAAATTGTTGCGCAGATATTCTGGTTTGGCAAGTCATGTGGTTGGCTACGTTGATCAAAGCCGACAAGGAATTTCAGGTGTTGAGGCGATGTACAATTCCTATTTAAAAGGTGTGGACGGCTATGAGTTGATAAGCATAGACATTCGTGGAAGGATCTTGGGAAGGTTCGTGGAATCTCCCGCGATAAGAGGTAACGATGTGGTTTTAACCATAGATTCGAAGCTTCAAAGTTACGTTGAAGAACTCTTGGCTCGACATGGCAAACCTGGTGCGATAATAGTTCAATCGGTGAAAACTGGCGAAATTTTGGCGATGGCTTCTTACCCAATTTTTGATCCGAACGTGTTTGCACAAGGTGTGAGTGCAAGACAATGGGCAGAACTGGTCAACGATCCATCGAGTCCTCTGTTGAACAGAGCCATAGGTGGGCTTTATCCTCCTGGTTCGGTTATAAAGCCTCTTTATGCCATAGCACTTCTCGAAGAAGCGGACTTCGATATCCCTTCGATCAACTGCTTGGGATATTTTGAATACGTTGGAACTACTGGCAGAGTTTTGGGAACCTACAGAGATTGGTATCTAGAAGGACATGGTGAGACGGATCTTAAAAAAGCCATAAAAGTTTCCTGTAACGTTTACTTTTATAACCTAGCGTTGCATCTCGGTATAGAGAGAATGAAACAGATTGCATCTTTCTTTAGAATCGACGAGCTGACACAGATAGATCTTCCTGGGGAGAGGAAGGGTCTGTTTCCAGATCCAACTTGGAAGTACGAAAGATTCAAAGAACCTTGGTATCCTGGTGATACAATTCTGTGTGGGATAGGACAAAGCTTTATTTTGGTTACTCCTTTGGAAATAACAAGTTTTTACAACGCAATAGCCAACGGAGGAACATGCTATCAGCCTAGGTTGCTCAAGTCCATCCTCGATTTTCGCGGTAAAAAGGTTTACGAACCTGATGTAACAGTTTTGTACAAAGTTTCTATGAAAAAATCAACCCATGAATTTCTCGTATCCGCGCTACGTGAAGTTGTTCAATCTGCAAACGGTGGAACGCCTAGGGACGAAGGAACAGCTTACAGAGCTTTCAGGGGATTGAAAATGGATGTGGCAGCAAAAACTGGAACAGCGGAAACTGGAAAAAGTGGACAATTACCCCATTCGTGGTTTGCTGGCTTTGCACCCGCGAGTAACCCAGAGATATTGGTTGTCGTTTTGCTTGAAAATTCCGGAAGCGGAGGAGAAGCCGCAGCGCCTTTGGCTAGAAAAGTTTTTGAATATTGGGGTGGAAAGAGATGATACTTGAATTTTTGAATAAACACCTTCTTGATGTCGAAAAACCTTCCAGGTACATAGGAGGGGAATACAACCAAGTTTTAAAGGATCCAGGAAAGGTAAAACTCAGGTTTGTCTTGGCTTTTCCAGACGTTTACGAAATAGGAATGTCAAACCTTGGTTTGATGATATTGTACAGAGTGCTGAACAAAATGGAAGAAGTTTGGTGTGAAAGAACTTTTCTCCCCTGGAAAGACATGTACGATTTGATGAAACAAAAGAAAATTCCATTGTTCACCTTGGAATCGAAAACTTTTGTGAAAAATTGCGATGTCGTTGGTATATCTCTTCAATATGAGCTTTCCTACACCAACGTTTTGCACCTTCTTGATTTAGCTCAAATCCCCATAAGGTCCTTTGAAAGAAGGGAAAGCGATCCGCTGGTGATAGCCGGTGGTCCTTGTACTTTGAATCCAGAGGTGATGGCTGAAGTATTCGATGCCATGGTCATAGGAGAAGGAGAAGAGGTGATCAGACAAATAGCAAACGTTTTGATTGAGATGAAAGGAGCAAGCAGATTTGAAAAACTCAAAGCCCTCTCTCAGCTTGAGGGACTTTACGTTCCGATGTTTTACGAACCCACAATACCTCCCAAGCCAAAGTACGACTGGGTTTATCCAAAAATATTCAAAAGGACCGTTCAGGATTTGAATGAACATATATTAGACGAATTTCGAATCGTACCGCATTGTCAAACGGTTCACGATAGAATAGTCGTTGAAATAATGCGTGGTTGCAATCGAGGTTGTAGATTCTGTCAAGCTGGAATTTTTTACCGTCCAGTTAGGGAAAAGTTTAAAGCAGAAACTGTCGATGAAGCGATGAAAGCTTTGTTTTGCACCGGTTATGAAGAACTTGCTTTGCTTTCGTTGTCAACGGCAGACCATTCAAAAATAGTGGATATTTTGACCAATTTGAACGAGAAACTGCAGAAGCTTAACATTTCACTTTCTATACCTTCAACAAGACTCGACGCTTTTGGAGTCGAGATAGCAAAACTTATCACGATAGCACGAAGAACTGGTTTAACTTTTGCACCAGAGGCAGGCACACAACGACTTAGAAACGTGATAAACAAAAATGTAACGCAGGAAGATTATCTAAATGCCTTAAAAGCCGCAAAGGAAGCTGGGTGGGATCGAATAAAGCTGTATTTCATGGTTGGTTTGCCCACAGAAACGGATGAAGATCTTGAGGGAATCGTGGAAATGGTTAACATAGCAAAGAAAATTGGTTTTTCAAAAATAAATGTTTCGGTTGCGTCTTTTGTTCCAAAACCCCATACTCCATTTCAGTTTGCCAAGCAAATGGATTTGGAATACTTTGATCATGTCAAAAAAGTGCTTTCAAAGCTGAAGCGGATAGCTTCTTTGAACATTCACGATCCTAGAATGAGCTTGGTGGAAGGACTTTTATCAAGAGGAGATAGAAAAATCTTCAACGTTGTCTTTGACGCTTTCAAAAACGGAGCGATCTTCGACAACTGGGAAGGCATGTTCAACTTTGAGATTTGGGTGAAAGCGATAGAATCATCGCAGATAGATTTGAAAATGTATATGTCTGAACGAGAACTTTACGAACTGCTTCCGTGGGATCACATTCAAGTTGTAAGCAAAGAATTTCTCATTTCAGAGTATCTCAGGGCTTTGCGCGGAGAAGTTACACCTGATTGCCGTTGGAGTTATTGCAGTGGATGTGGCATTTGCAATGGTGCTTTGAGAAACATTCTGGAGGTGACCGTTTGAAGGCGATATTTTATCTGATACTGCTCCTTGGATTTGTTGTCGTTCAAAGTATTTCGTCGAGGTTGAAAACAAAATATCGACTTTTAGTCGTTGGAGTTAACCAAGTCGTTTTTTCAACCATCTTGTTTTTCCTGTTAAAGGTTAATTATGGTTTTAAGGTGAATTTTGCCGGTTTTTGGTGGTTTCTGATTTTGTTTTTGATAACTTTGTTTTTTGGCTGGTTTTTCAAAGCTTCACAAGCGAAAATTCCATACAAACTAGGTTTTGAAATCGTTGTCAGCGTCGGTGTTTTGATGCCTCTTTCTGAAGAAATCTTCTTCAGGGGTATATTGCTTTACATTTATCCAAATTCAGTTCAAAATGCATTTGTTTTCGCTTCGCTGCACCTTTTAAATGTTTTTTCGAGGTTGGAAAATTTTTCTGTTTACAATTTGCTTTACAGATTTGCCGTTGGATACATTTTTTCAAGTTCGGTTTTGAAAACTCAAAGTCTGTTTTGCCCAGTTTTGTGCCATACAGTGAACAATCTTGCCGCTGTCTTAGTTTTATTTTTCTCTAAAAATGTAACCAACGAGCGAAATTAAACAACTTGTTGCAAAGATCGTCACGAGCGATACAACTGTCATTTTTAGCGTCACAATTTGGACGGCAAACTTTAAAGCTTCGCGCAAATAAACCATCATGACAAAATAGCTTATAACACCGCTTGATATAAAAGATAAGGTCAACAACCAAAGAACTTTTGAAAAGTTTGAAAAACTGTTTCCAACGTAAAAACTCAAAATCAGTGCGAAGATCCATACCAAAACGGTTGGTAACGGCGAGAAGCGGCTCATCAAAAGCTCAAAAATCGTTGTATGAAAAGCGAAAGTCATCAATAAGTAAAAGGAAAGGAACCTTCTCTTCAAAACTTTTGCACCTCAATTGATATTGGAATGATGTCTTCCAGCCACAACCATTTTATCCTGGCGTTTGAAATTCCCGTAACCTTAAGTTGCTTGAGGGGTAAATCTGTTTTTGATTCAACTTCAAAGCTTTTGAAATTACCTGCGATGGAATCAGCGATAACTTGGAGTAAATCCCCTTCTTCGTTGTAGATGTAAATTTGAAAGTCAATTGGTATCAATTTGAGATTTTTATCACTTTCAACCTTTATCGAACCAACGAAATGCATATCTCTCTTTTGCAAAGTACAAACTATTGAGGAAGCTTTAAGTCTATTTACATAGCTTCTGTAAACAAAAACCCCGATGGCGTAATTTGCCGCCATCAGGGAGATAACTAGCCAAAAAATCGTTTTTTTCATTTTACCTCGCCACTGACAACGTAGCAGGCTACCTTGTGACCTGGTGCAACTTCTGACAGCGGTGGATGATCGTTTTTCTCGCAGTACTCAACAGCATACGGACATCTTTCGAAAAACCTGCATCTGTTAGGTGGATTTATAGGCTTCGGTACCGTTCCCTTTATGTTCGGTTCCCCTCTTTTCACTTCTGGGTCAGGTATTGGAACTGCCGCCAAAAGGGCTTTTGTGTACGGATGAAGTGGATTTTTGAGAACCTCTTCGGTTGGACCTGTTTCAACTATTTTTCCAAGATACATAACGGCTATGTTGTTGCTCATGTACCTTGCAACGGCAAGATCGTGCGTGATATACAAATAACTTATGTGGTGCTCCTCTGCCAGGCGCATCATGAGCTTCATCACACCAGTTCTTATTGAAACATCGAGCATTGAGGTTGGCTCGTCTGCAACAACGAAAGATGGATTTAAAATCAAAGCCCTTGCGATTGCAACCCTTTGCCTTTGTCCGCCAGAAAGTTCGTGAGGAAATCTGAACATGAAAGTTTCAGGAGGCGTTAGTCCAACATCTGCAAGCATTTGTGTCACTCTTTCTTCTCTTTCCTTGAGGTCACCAATACCATGGATGTTCAAAGGCTCAGAGACAATGTCAAAGATCGTCATTCTTGGGTTTAAAGATTCATACGGATCTTGAAAGATCATCTGAACCTTTCTTCTGAGTTGTCTTATCCTTTCTCTTCTGTTGTTCAAAAATTCCTGTATGAACCTTTCTCTGTTTTTTCCAAGTGCAAAGAATCTTTCTGCGTAGATTCTTTCTATCCCAGAAAGCTTTTCCAAATCTTTTCGCTCAAGGTTGATAAACTTTTCCACATAGGTTTTTTCAACGTATTCTATGGCTTTGCTTTCATGTTCGAAAAGCAACGGTGTTATGTCCTCTTGCTCAAAAATTATTCTTCCTTTTGTTGGCTCTTCCAAGCCAACCAGAACTTTTCCAGTAGTGGTTTTTCCACATCCAGATTCTCCAACCAGTGCGAGAGATTCTCCTTTTTTGATTTCAAACGAAATTTCGTCGACGGCATGAACGAAAAGCCTTGTTTTTCTAAAAAGTCTTCTTTCCGCAGGGAAAAGCTTTCTAAGTCCTTCTATTTTCAAAATCAATTCATTTTTCATAGAATTGCACCACCTCTCCAGGCTGAATAGGATGATGACATGCCACAAAGTGGTTTTTATCAACTTCCCTGTACTCTGGCTCAACCTTTCTGCAAAGTTCATCGGCTTTTGGACATCTCGGTGAGAACCTGCATCCACTCGGAGGATTCAGCAAGTTTGGAGGTTCTCCAGGGATCGTCACAAGCTCGGTTTTTTCTCCTGCAACACTTGGGAAAGCGTGCATCAAACCGTAGGTGTAAGGATGCATCGGACGCTTGAATATCGTAACTGAATCTGCCAATTCAACGAATTTTCCAGCGTACATAACTGCTATTTTGTCGCTTACCTCAGCTATCACAGCAATGTCGTGTGAGATGTAAATCATGGCCATATTCAATTTTTGCTGAATCTTTTTCATTTCTTTGAGTATTCTATCTTGCACGATTACATCAAGAGCTGTCGTTGGTTCATCAGCGATTATAACCTTTGGATCACACGCCAAAGCCATTGCAATTATTGCTCTTTGTTTCATACCACCGCTGTATTGATGTGGATATTGATCCATCCTGGATGGGTCTAATCCAACCAGTTCAAAAAGCTCTGCTACTTTTTTACGAGCTTTGTCCAAAGGCATGTCTGGAAAGTGAGTTTGAATGGCTTCAACTATTTGGTCTCCAACTTTGTAAACTGGGTTGAGCGAATTCATCGCTGCTTGAAAGACCATAGATATTCCCCGCCATCTGTATTTTCTCATTTCATCTTCACTGAGTTTTACCAGATCAACCGGTCCATTCCCCATGTCAAAAAGAACCTGTCCGCCTTTGAATTCGGCGTTGTCAGGTAAAAGCCTCAATATTGTCATCGATATTGAGGTCTTTCCACAACCAGATTCGCCAACGATACCTAAACTTTCTCCTGAATCGAGGTCGAAATTTATGCCGTCAACAGCTTTCACATAACCCATTTTGGTTTTGTAATACATCCTCAAGTCTCTCACGGAGAGAACCAACTTTCTCACCTCTTCCTGAGCCTTGGATTGACAATTTCTTCAAGCCCTCTTCCAAGGAAGTAAAAAGCTGAACAGAGCAAAGTTATGCAAGCTCCTGCAGGTACCCATAACCACCAATATGTTCCTATGCTTGCTCCCATAAGGTAACCTGAAGATTCTGCCATTTGAATTATTACACCCCAACTCATTCGTATATTGGCAAGACCTAAAAAGGAAAGAACGGCTTCGGTGAAAATGGCACCTGTGACGTTGAACATCATGTATAAAAAGGAAAGAGGCATTATGTTGGGAATAATATGCCTAAAGATTATATAAGCATCACTGGCTCCAGCGGATTTAGCTGCTTCTATAAAAGGTCTAACCTTTACCGTCAAAGCTTGGGCTTTGAGAACAAGAGTTATCGAGCCAAATCCTGAAAGTATCCCAAGTATGACAGCTAATCTAAAAAGTGTTAGTTCCATGAAAGCACTTAGAACCATCAAAAGTGCTAGACTTGGAAAAAGCATAACCACGTCTGCCAATCTCATAAAAAACGTATCTATAATTCCTCCATAATAAGCACAGCTTGCACCTATGAAAGTTCCTATCATAACTGTTATCAACGCGGCTGTTATTCCAAGGACAAATTCTCTTGGTGTGCTGTACATGATCATCGCAAGTATATCCCTTCCAAGTGGATCTGTGCCCAAAGGATGTCGTAAAGAAGGAGGTGAAGGATGATTGTAAATGTTTGGATCAAAACCAATCACAGGATCGTACGGACTAAAGGTATCAAAAGCAAAGGGATCATCTTTCCAAAAGAGGTTTTTCATCACGATTGGGTAAAGCGGATACAAAGCCCCAAAGATAGCAAAAAAGATTATAACTCCAAGCCCGAAAACTGCAAGTTTTTTCTCTCTGAAAATCTTCCATCCAGCTTTGAAAGACCTAATCCAAAGTTTAAAACGAATTTTCCAAAGTGGTTCTTTAACAATCGCTTCCATCACATCAACCACTCCTTCAATATCTTATTCGTGGGTCTAAGAAAGCATAAAGAATATCCGCAACAAGATGCGCTATTAGAACAAATATTCCTGTGAAGACCAACAAACCTATAAGAAGTGGTGTGTCTTGCTGATTCAAAGCTTCAAGGTAAGTTCTTCCAAGTCCAGGCCAAGAGAACATGGTTTCGGTTATGATTCCACCACTTACCGTAAAGCCCAGGCTAATGACAAAATTCGTTACAAGTGGAAGTAAAGCGTTTCTTGCGGCATGCTTGTCTCGAACAACTCTGTCAGGTAATCCCTTTGCTTTTGCAGTTGTTATATAATCTTCTCTTATAACGTCGAGCATGGTATCACGCATCACAAGCATGCTTCCGGCAAATGAATATATTGTCAAAGTTAAAACGGGCAAAATCATGTGATTTATTATATCCCAGGCATATCTTCCAAGGCCTGAGAAAATCCATATTAAAATTGAGACAAACAGGAAAACACCAGCAGTACTGCACAGTAAAAATTTCTTAGCGGCAATTGTTTTGAGTCTTTGAGCAATAATCATTGAAATCAAGAAAATTACAAGGAAAATAAAGGCATTAAGCAAGAGTCTTATGAAAACTGTCTGGGCAGAAACTGGTGCAGTTCTCCACAAATTGGGGTTGATAAACTGATTGAGTGGCAATATGCCAAGGACTACCCCAAATAGCCATATGTTGAAAATGGCAAGCAAAGGTAAAAAGATTGTCCAAAAAACAATTCCAACAAAAGTAGCCGTTTTGTCCAAAAGATTTCCACGCTTCCATGCGGCTCTTTTACCAAGCGAATAACCAAGGCTATAAGAAACCAAAGTCGCCGTTACAAAGAGAAACACAGTCCTTGGAAGTCGCTCGGCAATAATAGATGTGACTTTTCTTGGAAAATATGAAAAAGATATACCAAGATCAAGCTTTAGGAAATTCTTTATATAAGTTAAATATCTAATAAAGGGTGGTTTGTCAAAACCAAACTGTCGTTTGAGATTTTCTCTTATTTCAGGTGTAAGTTTTGGATTCATCAGGTATTTATCTACAAAACTTCCAGGCATTGCCTCGATCAGCCAATAAACAATGGTGATGTAAATGAACAAAAGTATGATTATTTGTACAACTCTTTTACCAATGTATTTAAGCACATTTTACCTCCTTTCTCGTTTAACAAAATCCAACCGCCCCAAAAGGGGCGGTTGAAATTCAATAGAAATTCCTAGTTTCATTTAACAACTGGTTTTACAAGTGTTGGAACACCGTTTACATATTGTAAGCCTGACAGCGTCTTTTCGTATGGGAAGATGATTTGATCTGTTCTGTAGCCTTCTGTTACAGGCGCATCAAAGAGAACAAGATATGGGAGATCTTCTGCAAGGATTTCTTGCAGTTTGAATGCCAATTTTCTTGCGGTTTCAATATCAGATGCGGCAAGAAATTCGTCACAGAGCTTGTCAAACTCTGGATTGTTGTAACCAGGTGTATTGAAATCACCGACACCAGCTCTGTCACTCTTGAAGAAGTCTGCTATATGATCTGGGTAGTATCCAAGGCTCCAACCGAGCATGTATATATCAAAGTTGAACGGTTCATCCCAAACTCTTTGAACGATGTAGTTGAAATCAACAAGGTTTGCTTTTATCGGTATACCAAGGTCGTTAGCCCATCTTTCGATGTACAACGCCATGGTTGCCCTCATTGGGTCATAACCAGTACCAGGTGCCAACAGTTCAATGCTTTCAATTCTTTCACCGTTAGGACCTATCAAGCCTCTACCTTTTCTGACCACATTGTTACCTTCGATCTTTGGTTCTACAACCCACTTGAAGCCTGCTTTTTTCAATAGATCTACTGCAAGTTGCATTCTCTGACCAAAGGACATTCCATAACCAGGTGAAAGTTTCTCAACCGCTGGGTTGTACCAGAAAACGTTAGCAGATGGAACAACTCCATATTGTGGGAAGGCTTGTCCACCAAGAACTCTTGAGCAGAGGAATTCGCGGTCAGTGATAGCTGCGATTGCTTGCCTAAATTCTTTGATGTTCATTGGGAATCTTCTCATGTTGAAAGCGATGTATCTAAAGCCATTGACGCTGTTTTTGATTAGTTTTATGCCAGGAACTCTTGCAAGTTGATCTTCTTCACCTTTTTGAAGCCCAAGAGGATTGAAGATGAAGCTGACATCTCCGTTTATCAATGCTGTTATAGCAGCTGCGCGGTTCAGATAGAATCTGTAAATTATACCATCGATATATGGCCCAGTGACAAGTTCCAGTTCCTTTTCTCCTGTTGGTTCACCATAGCCTGACCAGCTGAAACCAGTCTTTGGATTTGAAAAGCTAACAGCACCATTTTTGTAAAGTGTCAAAATGCTTCCTGAATCAAAGTAATCTTTCCTTGCAGCAACTTCGATGAAAGCTCCTTTTTCCCATCTCTTGAAAGCAAATGCTCCAAGTATTGGTTCGTCTGAATTATCATAGTTGTAAAGTTCCTGAAGCGGGTTGGCACTCTTAAGAGCTGCTTCAACCTTTGGTTCCCAATACTTTTTCTGCAAAATCGGCATCATCAAAGCTCCAAAGTTTGCTTTTGCCAAACTTGGTTTTGTAAAGTAAACTTTGACGGTAAAATCGTCAACTTTCTCAGCTTTTACGAAATAATCTTTGTCAACCATGCTAGCCCAGTTTCCACCAAGACCATACTCAACGATCAATTTCCTTACTGTGTTCATCGTCCAGACAACATCATCTGCAGTAAACTTAGTTCCATCTGACCATGTGACATCTGTTCTAAGTTTGATCGTGTAAACCCAAAGGTCTCCTTCTTGTTTCAAATCAGGCAAATCTGTGGCAAGCCCTGGAATCCAATCGAATCTAACGTCTGAATAGGTGTACAAAGAACCATACCTTGGACCAATTATGTAGCTGTTCCAAACGGTGGCGTTTGGGCCGTAGTGCTGCCATGGGTTCAAGGTAATTGGTTCTGCTAAGAAAGCCCAGTTGATGGTTTGTGCAAAGACAGCAGCAGCGACAACTACCGAAAGAATCACCAAAAGTTTCCTCATCCCTACTACCTCCCTCCATTGGTTTGGTTTGTCGCAAGTATATTATACACTAATTTGGTGTTTGTTTGGCAAATTCATTCAGACGGAACCATTCTGCTTCGAATACTTTCTTAAAGCAAATAGTATGAAAAAATTTTTGTTGGCTGCTATACTAAACTGTTTGGATTGGAAGATTACTTTGGTGTAAGCTTTCAAGTTGGGAGGGATTTAAAGTGTTGGCTATAAGAAAAACATCCATGGCGGCAGGTTTAAGTATGGAAAATGTTGAACAACCAAAAGAACTTGCCCCAAACGAGGTTCTTGTAAAGGTTAAAAAAGCATCCATATGTGGTTCAGACGTTCACATCTACAAGTGGGACAAGTGGGCACAAAGCCATATAAGACCACCTATGACAATTGGTCATGAATTTGCTGGAGTTGTTGAAGCAGTTGGAGAGGCTGTTGATACAGTCAAGGTAGGAGATTACGTCGCCGCCGAATCACATATACCATGTCAAAATTGCTATCAATGCAGAACTGGTCGAATGCATATTTGCAAGGATATGAAAATACTAGGTGTTGATATCGATGGAGCTTTTGCACAGTACATAAAGGTTCCGCAAGTAATTCTTTGGAAAGTTTCAAAAGAGATCCCAGAAGAATATGCTTCAGTTATGGAACCTTTTGGCAACGCTGTGCATGCAACTTTGGTGGAAGATTTGACTGGAAAAACTGTTTTGATAACCGGAGTTGGTCCAATCGGTGCTATGGCTATTCAAGTTGCAAAGGCTGCAGGAGCATCTCTTGTTATAGCGTCAGAAATAAGAGAATACAGAAAACAACTTGCAAAAATAAACGGTGCTGATGTGGTCATCGATCCATCTTGTCAAGATCTTGAAAAAGAGGTGGTGAAACTCACAAACGGTGAAGGTGTGGATGTTGTAATTGAAATGTCTGGTAACGTGCAAGCATTGCTTGATGGTCTAAAGTGTGTGACAAGAGGTGGGGCAGTTTCTATCCTGGGCGTTTACAGCAAGAACGTTGAGATACCGATTGATGAATTTGTTACTTTTAAGGGTTTAAAGGTGTACGGTATAACCGGAAGGAAAATGTTCGAAACTTGGAGAACAGCTGATCAACTTTTGAAAAGTAAAAAGGTTGATTTATCAAAAGTGGTAACTCACGTTATTCCTTTTCAAGATTGGCAAAAGGGTTTTGAGTTGATGATCAAAGGCGATTGTGGAAAAATTGTGATGGAAATTTCCTAAAAAGTAAAAAGGAGGGATAGTTTTATGTTTGATTATTCTGTTTTCACCAAAGAGATAGAAGAAGCAAAACAAAAGGGTCTTTTCATAAACATTCGAACCTTGGAAAGTCCCCAGGGAGCATGGTTGACGATCGACGGAAGGAAGGTTTTAAACCTTTGCTCAAACAACTATTTGGGATTTGCCAACGAAGAAAGGTTGAAACAAGCGGCTATAAAAGCCATTGAAAAATGGGGCGTCGGACCTGGAGCTGTCAGAACAATTGCGGGTACGATGGCTATACACGTCGAACTAGAAAAAACGCTGGCTGCTTTCAAAAAGGTTGAAGATGTTTTATTCCTCCAATCTGGTTTTCTTGCCAACCAAGCGGTCATTCCAGCAATAACTGACGAAAGGGATGCGATATTGTCCGATGAGCTTAACCATGCAAGTATCATTGATGGTGTGAGGCTTTCGAAAGCCAAAAGATACATTTGGAAGCACCGAGATATAGAAGACCTTGCAAGAGCACTCGAACAAGCCACCAAAGAAGGTGCAAGGAGAAAACTGATAATAACCGACGGGGTTTTCAGTATGGATGGTGATATTGCTCCTTTGAAAGAAATCGTGGAGCTAGCGGAAAGGTACGACGCGTTGGTAATGGTAGACGATGCTCACGGAGAAGGTGTTCTTGGTGAATCTGGAAGAGGAATAGTTGATCATTTCAATTTGCACGGAAAAGTTGACATCGAGATTGGCACCTTGTCCAAAGCTTTCGGAGTTGTTGGAGGATACGTTGCAGGTCGAAAAGAGTTGATAGATTATCTGAGGCAGAAAGCACGCCCGTTCATGTTCAGCACGCCTTTGTCGCCAGCCGATACGGCAGCTTGTCTTGAAGCGGTTAAAATGCTCATGGAATCGGATGAAAGGGTCAGAAGACTTTGGGATAACGCAAATTACTTCAAATCCAAGATGAAAGAACTTGGCTTTGACGTTGGAGAAAGCCAAACACCGATCACACCGGTTATGCTTTACGATGCAACGGTTGCAAGCAAGTTCAGTCAAAGATTGTTTGAAGAAGGCATTTTTGCACAATCGATAGGTTACCCACTCGTTCCTCACGGCAAAGCAAGGATAAGGGTCATGATAAGCGCAGTTCACACAAAGCAGGATCTGGACTTTGCAATAGAGAAATTTGAAAAGATTGGACGAGAATTTGGGATCATAAAATAAGAGGGGCAACCGTGCCCCTCCCTTTATCTTTATTTTTTTCATTTTTATTCAATCATTATAAGGTAGGGATAATGAGGTTGTCCACCCTCGCGAACGTCAATCTGTGCGTTTTCGATGACTTTCGAAAAGTAATTTTTTAGAATCTCAACTTCATCGTTGGTTGCATCTTGGCCGGTGAATATCGTCACAACCTCTCTGTTTCTAAGATCTAATGCAGCCAAGGCTCTGTTTAAAGCCTGTTTTAAAGATTGACCATGGGCTATCAACTTTTTTCCTTTCATGATCATGTACTCGCCTTTTTTTATCTTGGTCCCGTTGTGTTTTGCATCTCTCACAGCTTTTGTTATAGCCAAAGGTATTATGTAACTTGCAGCTTCTTGGAATTTCTTTTCCAATTTTTCCGGTTCTTCACCAGGATCAAAACTCATCATGGCGGAGATACATTCTTGGACTGTTTGGGTGGGTATCACTATGACCTTTTTGTCGTTAACATGTTCGGTGGCTTGACGAGCTGCAAGAATGATGTTGGGGTTGTTTGGAAATAGGAAGACTATCTCGGCGTTGACTTTATCTATGGCATGTTTGAGATCCGCTGTACTTGGATTCATAGTTTGACCACCGCGTACTATCTGATCAACACCAAGGCTTTTTAAAACCTCCGAAATCCCAGGACCTGGCGAAACAGCGACGAAACCATACTTGTTTTTCGTTTGTTGTTGTACCTGCTCAACAAAGTGTTCGTGTTGAAGCTTCATGTTGTCGATTTTTACCTTAAGTAATTCTCCATACTTCAAAGCTTCTTGAATGACCAACCCTGGATCGTTCGTGTGGACGTGTGTTTTTAAAATTTGCTCGTCTTGTATGACAACCGCCGAATCTCCGATTTCTTCAAGAAAACCCTTTAAAGGATCAACACTAAAATTGCTTGATGTGTTTTTCAGCTTTATCATCACTTCGGTGCAATATTGGTAAACCAATTCTTCAGCTGGTACTTCCACAACAATTTCTCCGTTTTTTGTCGTAACCAATTGCAAGTTGATTTCAGTTTCACCCAGCGCAACTTTTAGAAAGCCTTGCAGAATATAGTACAATCCTTTTGCTCCAGCGTCGACAACACCAGCTTCTCTTAGAACAGGTAAAAGTCTTGGGGTTTCTTTAACTGTATTTTCCGCAACTTCAACAGCCCATTGAAGAACATCCGAAATTTTTTCAAAGTTTTGGGCTTGGGAAGATTTTTCATCTAGTCTCCTTAAAACGGTTAACATGGTTCCTTCGACAGGTTTCATAACTGCTTTGTAGGCAACTGCGCGAGCAGTTTTAAACATACCAATGAAATCAACCGCGGTTAAACTCTTTTTCTTTCCACAGTAATCAGCAAAACCTCGAAATATTTGTGAAAGAATAACTCCAGAATTTCCCCTGGCACCCATCAGAGTGCCGTTTCTTATGGCTTCCATTATGGAAGGCAAATCGTTTTGAGTGAGTTCGTCCAAATATTTGCAGCCTTCTTTCATCGTGGCGAGCATATTGGAGCCCGTGTCGCCGTCTGGCACCGGGAAAACGTTCAGCGCGTTTAATTCATCAACGTGCGCCGCCAAAATTTCTGTAGCTTTTTGAAACGCAAGCTTGAAGAATTTTCCGTTTACTTTTTCCAAGTTCTCGGCACCCCCTTCAGCGGATGCCGATAACGTGAACGTTCACTTCCACGTCTTCACAACCACCAATCGTTTTAAGAACATGCGAAACATTTTCAATGATGTTTTTCGCAACTTCAGAGACTTTCACACCGTATTCCACTTCAAGGTAAAGGTC
This sequence comes from Pseudothermotoga thermarum DSM 5069, assembly GCF_000217815.1. Lineage (NCBI taxonomy): Bacteria > Thermotogati > Thermotogota > Thermotogae > Thermotogales > Thermotogaceae > Pseudothermotoga > Pseudothermotoga thermarum. Next base: position 2,013,660 of record NC_015707.1, read on the forward strand.
CACCACTATTTTTCCATTGTCAAGTTCCTCGACTTTTATCCTTTCCTCTTCCTTTTCTCCAAAAAGTTTTCCAAAGAAGCTTTCCGAAGCTATGTTCACAGGTCCATAACTTTCCCTGGTGGCTATGTAAGCCAATTTCTTAAGAACCTTCAAATTGATTTCGAGATCCCCATGTTCCATCTTTATGACCATGTTGATACCTCCTTTCTCATAAATGATATCACATTGTCAAAGATGCCTTTCACATCCAGCCCGCAAAATTTTAGCAGATCCTCCCTTGAACCATGCGGAACAAATTCCTCTTTCAAACCAAGGCATAGAACAGGTTTTCTAATACCAAGGCTGTTCAGAAAACTCACCACACTTTCTCCAAATCCACCAGTAACAACACCTTCTTCCACAGTTACGAAACTATCGTGATCTTGAATTAGTTGCTTTAAAAGATTTTCATCCAAAGGTTTCACACATCTAACGTAAACAACTGTCGGATCTATGCTTTCGAGTTTCAAGCAATTTTTTACCATGGTTCCAACCGCTAAGATTGCTACACCGCTTTGACCTTGCCTCACGATTTCCCATCGAAAGGGATCGATTATGCTTGATTCTTTCCAAAGCTGTTCAAAATTGGCTTCTTCACTTTCCTTTGGATACCTTACTGCCACAACACCTTTTACGTTCAATTCAAAGATCGATCTTAAGATCGAAACCGTTTCCTTCAGGTTCATAGGTGCAAAGATTTTTGAACCTGGTATTGGTTTAAAAAACGCTATATCGAAAATTCCATGGTGAGTTGGCCCATCTTCACCAACAAGTCCTGCTCTGTCCACCGCGAACAAGACATCCAAATTCTGCAAGGCAACATCGTGAACTATTTGATCGTAGGCTCTTTGAAGGAAAGTTGAATAGATTGCAACCACGGGTTTAAATCCCATCTTTGCCAAGCCAGCCGCAAAGCTAACGCAGCTTTGTTCCGTTATTCCAAGGTCTACAAACCTTTCTGGGAAAGCTTTTGCAAAATGGCTAAGTCCAGTTCCATCCGGCATGGCAGCGGTTATTGCAAAAACATCTTGCCTTTGAGAAGCTATCTTCACCAAAGCCTGTCCAAAAACATCGCTGAACGACAAATAACCTTGTTTTAAAATTGGCTCTCCGCTTTCGGGGTCGAATTTTGGGGAACTGTGGAACATAACACAGTTTTCTTCGGCCGGTTTAAATCCTTTTCCTTTTTGGGTAATTACGTGCACAACCACCGGGTAATCGTAATCTTTAATTCTTTGAAATACCTTAACCAATACTTTCAAATCGTGTCCATCAACAGGTCCAACGTGTTTTATTCCCAAAGTTTCAAAAAAGTCCAGTCCAGTTACAAACGCCTTCAAACTGTTCTTGAATTTTCTCAGCTCATCCTCCAAATTTTTACCAGCTTCCGAACTTTCAAGGAAAGCCTTTATCAATTCTTTCAGCTTCACGTAAGCTTGACTTGTCCTAAGCTGCATAAAAGCTTCAGAGAGGGCACCAACGTTCGGTGCGATAGACATACCGTTGTCGTTCAAGATGATCTTTATCTTCGACTTTTGAGCTTTCAATTGGTTTAAGCTTTCCAAAACCTCTCCATTTGAAAGTGCGCCGTCACCGATAACAACCACCACATTTTTGTTCAGCTTTTTTAGTTTCAGGGCTTTTTCAATTCCAAGTGCCATTGCAATCGAAGTACCAGCGTGACCAAGTGCGAAATGGTCATACTCATATTCCAATGGATTCAGATAACCGCTGATTCCATTGAATTGTCTTAAGGTGTCGAATTTATCCCATCTTCCTGTCAAAAGTTTATGCGTATAACATTGGTGCGAAGTATCCCAGATTACAACATCTTTCCTTGGATCAAAAACTTTGTAAAGCGCAAGGGTAAGTTCAACGACTCCTAAATTCGAAGCCAAATGCCCTCCGTTTTTCGACACAACTTCTATAATCCTTTTTCTTATCATTTTTGCATATTCTTCAAGTTGGGAAACGTCAGCCTTTTGCACATCGTCAAGAGTTGGATACATCGTCTTCCATCTCCTCAAGCTGAGCGTAGATATCTTCAACTTCAAGTCGAGCAGTTTTGAGCGCTGAAAGTAAATTTTTGTATATTTCTACACCTTTTTTGAACATTTCCAAAGCCTGCTCAACGCTGACTTGTTCATTTTCAAGTTTTTCAACGATCATCTGAAGCTCTTTCAACATCTCGTCTATTTTCATAAACCATCACCTTCACTGTTCCATCGAAGAATTTTATCATCAATATTTCCCCAACTCCCACATCGCGTATGCTTTTAACCCATTTTCCATCTTTTGACACTATTGAATATCCCTTTGTAAGTGGAAGCAATGGATCAAGCATTGAAAGTTTTGCACCTAGGACTTTCAGCGTTGCTTCGTATTTTTCTAAAATTAAGTTCGCTTTTGAATACAATTTGGTCATAGTTAACTTGGCTTTATCTATCTCAGAAATCACTTTGAAGCGAGCGATTTTCCTCAAGTTTTGACTGGCTGATTTTGCCAACGCGAATTTGGTGTTTATCAGATTTTCCACGGTCTTTTTTAACCTCTCTAGATTTTTAGACGCTTCGGAGATTATCTCGGATTTACTTGGAAGCAGGTACTCGGCGGCTGCCGTTGGAGTGTGGGCAGAGTAATCAGCCACAAAATCCACAAGGACAGTGTCAATCTGATGACCTATACCAGTCACAACCGGGTGGCGAAGTTTGAAAACGGCTCTCACGATTTCCTCATCGTTGAAAACCCAAAGATCGTCGCTTGCCCCACCACCCCTTGCTATTATCACAGCGTCCAAGTTTTCCTTGTTCGCATCCTCCAATGCTTTTAGCAAACTTTCTTTCGCATCTTCTCCTTGAACTTTCGTGTGGAATAAGATAATTTTAACTGCTGGAAACCTTTCCCTGGCTGTTCTTAAAATGTCTTGATAAGCTGCCGAATCACGTGATGTGATAATGCCTATTTTGCTTGGAAATTTTGGAAAAGGTTTTTTTGGTTTTTCGAAAATTCCTTCTTTCAAAAGTTTTTCATAAGTCTGCCTGAGCTTTAAGAACATGTTGCCAGCTTTAGTCAAAGTTCGTACCTCTTTACAAATCAATCGATAAAAGCCTTTTTGAGCGTACACTCTCACATCACCATACACTTTCACCAGGGATCCTTCTAAAATTTTGCTTCGGTACACACCCCCAAAGAACACACAGCTTATACTGGCTTCTTCGTCTTTTAACGTGAAGAACAAATGTCCTGATCTTTCTTTCAAATCAACTACTTCACCAACTACGTTTATGTCCGTTAGATAAGGATCATCGTTTATGAGTGATTCTATATAACGAGTCACTTCGGAAACGCTGTAAATCTTCTCGTCCAACTTTTTTCCCTCCAAGTGCAAAATGATTATACTACCGTTGTTCAACAAAAAAGTGGGCATCTTTGAAAGCCCCCTTTTGTTTGAATTCAAAGGTTAACGAATGGTTATAAGCAACAGCAAAGGAGCAAAGACTTCCGCGACCAGTGACATTACGGTTATCATAGTGTTCAAGGAAGGACCTGCGGTATCTTTGAATGGATCGCCAACGGTATCACCAACGACAGCGGCTTTATGCGCTTCCGAGCCTTTTCCACCGTAGTGTCCTTCTTCGATGTATTTTTTAGCGTTGTCCCAAGCTCCTCCGGCATTTGCCATGAAAAGTGCAAAAATTATTCCGCTGACTATGCTTCCTGCCAAAAATCCCGCCAAGGCTTCCTTTCCCAGGATTATCAACGTTAAGACGGGCGCTATTATGGCAAGAACACCGGGTAGAATGAGCTCTTTCAAAGCCCCAATTGTTGCTATATCCACGCACTTGGCATAATCCGGTTTTGCTTTTCCTTCGATCAAGCCAGGAATTTCTTTGAATTGCCTTCTAATTTCTGCAACCATTCTTTCACAGTTTTTTCCAACCGCAAGTATTAAAAGTGCGGAAAGTAGCGGTGGCATCATTGCTCCTATGAACAAACCTGCTATAACCTGTGGTGAAATCATATCGAGAGATTTTATGTCGACAAGATGCGCATAAGCTGAGAAAAGTGCTAAAACTGTCAAAGCAGCTGATCCTATGGCAAATCCCTTTGTGATTGCTTTCGAGGTATTTCCGGCAGCGTCGAGCATATCGGTTACGGCAACTACTTGCTCACCCAAGCCAGATTGTTCGGCAATACCTTTTGCGTTGTCGGATATTGGACCATAAGCGTCGGCAGAAATTATCATTCCGACTATCGAAAGCATGCCAAGAGCTGCGTTGGCTATACCGTAAAATGGATCAACGCCAAACCACTTCGCCAAATACCAAGCGGCAACTGTGGCAGCCGCAATGCACAGAATCGGTGGAACGATGCTGGTAAGTCCGTAAGAAAAACCGGTCAAAATGTTGATGGCTGTTCCAGTTACCGAAGCTTCAGCAACCTTCTTTGTTGGCTTTTTTTCTATCGAAGTGAAGTAATCCGATGTCAAGCCAGTTACGATGCCCGCAAAAAGTCCAGCAAGCGTTGGAAGGAAAACCCCAGGCCATCTTTCTCCAAGGTTTGAAATTTTTGTTATAAGGAAAAGAAAGACCACAAAGATGACACAAGTTGAAAAAGTTCCTATGTTCAAAGCTTTTCCTGGACTGGTCTTGATGCTTCTCACCACGAAAATCAAACCAAGAATTGATGCAATTAATCCCATCGCAGCTATGATACTTGCTATGTAAGAATCCGTTAAATCTGCACCCATCCCAGCAACATCACCCACGTTGTCTCCAACGTTGTCTGCTATTACAGCTGGGTTTCTTGGATCGTCCTCTGGTATACCAAGTTCAACCTTTCCAACCAAATCAGCACTTATATCGGCAGTTTTCGTGTATATTCCACCACCTGCTTTGGCAAACAAGGCAAGTGCGCTTGCCCCAAAGCTGAACCCAAGAACCATGTTTGTCGCATCGTTTTCCGGCCAACCCAGAAGAACTTTGAAGACGAAGTAAAGTACCGTGATACCAAACAACGAAATCCCTACAACGAACAATCCCATCACCGCTCCACCGAAGAATGCAACAGGAAACGCAGCTTTAAGACCATTTCTAGCCGCGGAAGCGACACGAACGTTTGCTTCAACAGCGGCCCTCATACCAACTTATGCTGCCAACGTGGTACAGAAAGATCCAAGTACGTACGAAATTGCCATTCCAACACCGATTGAAAAACCTTTGGTGTAAGTTGCAACCGCTCCTATGATCACACACATTACGATGACAAAGATAAAAAGAACCTGGTTTTGCCGTCTTAAATAGGCAAGTGCTCCTTCTTTGATAGCCTGCGAGATTTGTTGCATCTTCTCAGTTCCAGGGTCTTTTTTCACAACGTATCTGAAAAGGCCAAGAGCTATAAGAATAGCACCAACAGCTGAAATCAAACTTATTACAAACCAAGCCATTCGATCACCCCCTTGTTTACCGTATTATAGAACACATCTGGAAGAAAAATCAAAGCAGATAAATGTTGTCGCCTTTGAATCCAAGCATGCCAAGAATGTTTTTCGTATCGAAGATTAATTTGCATTTTTCAACAAGCATTTTGTAATCGACGTTCCTTTTATGAGCGGTCGTGATGACAGCTATATCAGCCCATTCGCACAGCTGTTCGGTTAATTTTTGAGTTTTTCTTATTTGATCTTTGTATTTGAATTCCTCAACGTAGGGATCAACTGGTACAACGTCTGCGTGGTATTTTTCAAGAATTTCAAGGACCTTTAGCGCAGGAGATTCTCTGGTATCGCTAACGTCACCTTTGTAAGCAACTCCTACAAGTAGAACTTTGGCACCGTTCAAACACTTTTTCCTTTCGTTCAAAAGTTCCATTACCCTTTGCACTACGTATTCAGGCATCGAGTCGTTTATTTCACCGGCTAGTTCTATCAACCTTGTGTGATATCCATACTCTCTGGCTTTGTAGGTCAGATAAAACGGATCGATTGGTATGCAGTGTCCACCCACTCCTGGCCCGGGGTAGAACGGCATAAAACCAAACGGTTTTGTCGAAGCTGCTTGGATAACCTCCCAAATGTTTATGTTCATCTTCCTTGCGATTATTGCCATTTCGTTTATCAAAGCTATGTTGACTATTCTGAAGGTGTTTTCAAGGATTTTGGACATTTCAGCTTCCTTCGGGGAAGATACGACAAAAACAGGTGCATCAAGAATGGATTCATAAAGCAGTTTTGCAAGTTCCGTTGATTTTTTACCCACTCCTCCAACCACTTTTGGCGTGTTCTTAGTTTTGTAAATCAAATTTCCAGGATCCACTCTTTCTGGACTGAAGGCAAGGTAAAAATCCTCTTCACACTTTAAACCTGTTTTTTCAAGAATTGGCTTAACAACTTCTTCCGTTGTGCCGGGATATGTTGTCGACTCTAAAACTATAAGCATCTCTTTGTGCAAACGCTTTGCTATTTCTTCCGTTGTGTTGATGACGTAACTCAAATCAGGTTGTTTGAATTTATCAAGCGGGGTTGGAACGCATATGGTAACCACATCGCATTCTTTCAAAAGGTCATAGTTTGTCGTTGCAGTCAGCATACCTTTTTCAACAACAGTTTTCAAATCCTCAGGCACAACATCTCCTATGTAGTTTTCTCCTCTGTTCACCATGTCAACCCTTTTTTGCTGAATATCGAAACCTATCACCTTGAATCCTGCTTTGGCTTTTTCAACGGCTAAAGGAAGACCAACGTAGCCAAGCCCAATGACTCCTATTACAGCTGTTTTGTTGACTATCTTTTCTTTCAACACCTTTCATACCCCCTTGAAAAATTCGAGGATTTTGCTTGAAACGTATTCGATTTCCTCATCGAGCAGTTCTGGAAACATTGGAAGTGCAAGAACTTCTTGACAAGCTTTTTCTGCCTTGGGAAAGGAATAAGTTAAGCCGTCCTTTTCAAAACACTTTTGTTTGTGCATTGGTAAAGGATAGTAAATCGCAGTTTCAACGCCATTTTGTTTGAGAAACTCCTTCAAACTGTCCCTAAGTCCGTTTTTAACCCTCACAACATACTGGTGAAAAACACATCCAAAGCCATCTTCAACTTTTGGAAGGACGATGAAACCATTTTTTTGAAGATCCTTTAGATGGTCGTTGTATTTTCTTGCTATTTCAATCCTTTTTCGGTGATAATCGTCAAGGTATTTCATCTTGACTCTCAAAATTGCCGCTTGAATTTCGTCAAGCCTACTGTTGATTCCTTCTATCTCATGGAAATACTTAACTTTTGCACCGTGAACCCTGAACACTTTGCAAAACTCGGCAAGTTTTTCATCGTTTGTCAGAATCATTCCTCCATCCCCGTACGCTCCCAAATTCTTCGTGGGGAAGAAGGACAAAATTGCCAGATCTCCAACGCTACCGCTTTTTTTCCTTTGTCCTGATGAATAAGTCCACTCCGATCCTATCGATTGCGCGCAGTCTTCGATTATTTTCAAACCGTATTTGTTTTTTATGTTTTCCAACCTTTCCAGATCAATTGTTCTTCCAAAGAGATGAACCGGTATGAAAGCCTTTATCCTTTCTTTATTCGGATGTTCTTGCAAAATCTTTTCCACTTCGTTCAAATCCACGTTGAAGGTTTCCTCGTCTATGTCCGCAAAAATGAAACTTGCCCTGTTTCTGGTTATGCAGCTTACTGTGGCAAAAAACGTGAACGGAGTAGTTATAACCAAATCGCCTTCACCGATGTTCAAAGCTTTGACCGCTATGTACAAAGCATCTGAACCGTTTGCAACTCCGATGGCATACCTTACGCCTATGTAACTTGCAATTTCGTTTTCAAGTCTTTCGACGTTTGGACCAAGGATAACCCTACCGGATTTCAAAACCTCGTCGATACAGTTTAAAATTTCAGATCTTATAGATTGGTATTGTCTTGTAAGATCAAAAAGAGGAACTTTCATGCTAATCTCCCCTTTCAAGATGCATTTCTCCAGAGGTTTTTAACCTAAAAATGTATACATTTTTCAAGTTAACCAACTTTGCCTTTTGGAAGATTTCATCGGCATGCTTGAACGAAGCTATTAAAACCGCATCGTATTCTTGAGAGTGAAATTGTTCGGGTGGTAGTACACGAATTCCCGCTATTTCTTTTCCTTGCTTTTTTGGATCGTCGTCCAAAAAGCAAACCAAGTTGAATCCTTCTTCGATCAAAAGCCATGCCAAGTTTTGACCGATGACGCCTGCACCGTAAAGAACCAATCTATGACTGTTGGTACTGCGAAGATCGTCGAAGACTTTTCGAAAGTTTTCTTTCGATTGTTTGTATAGCCTGGCAACTTCGCTGAAATACAGAACGGTTAGATACTGAAGGCGTGTTTTCCCAGCTTCTGTCAATTGATACTTCATCTTTCTCTTTGAGCCAGATTTTTGTATCAATCCATTTTCTTGAAGGGTTATCAAGTAGTTGTGGACCATCGAAGGAACCACGCCCACCATTTTCGCAAGCTTTTTTTGCGAAATATGTTCTTGATGAAGAATTGCCCTGAGAATCAAGTACTCTCTGTAAATTGCCGTTGGTTCGAAGAAACGTTCTTGTTCCAAATTGATCACTCACTGAGTGAATTATATACCACTCCTTGTCTTTGATCAAATTTTTCAATAAAATTAGTACTTAGGAGGTGGTTCTGGTGAAGATCAAGTTCATCTTTGGAAACTATGAATGCGTTGCAGAGCTTGACAAGGAAAAGGCTCCTCTTACGTGCGAAGCGGTGCTGAAAGAACTTCCAATCAAAAGTGTTGTGAACCGGTGGGGAGATGAGATTTACTTTGAAACCCCAGTGAAAATAAATGTTGAAGAAAACAGCAAAGACGTGGTTGAAGAGGGCGACGTTGCCTTCTGGATTCCTGGAAGGGCAATCTGTTTGTTCTTCGGAAAGACTCCCATCAGCGACGACAAAATTAGACCTGCCAGTGCCGTAAACGTCTTTGGAAAGATAAAATCAGACCTTAAACCTTTGAAGCAAGTTGCACCTGGAACAAAGGTTACAGTCGTGCTTGAGGAATGAAAAATGTGGTAATATATCGTTGATTTGAGCATGATTGAAAGGAGCTGACCTTGTGAATCAAAGAACGCTTTTTTATATTTTGATAGCTTTCGTTGGTTTTTTCATAGTTTTCCAGTTCATAACGATCTTCACCCAGAAACCACCTTTCGAAATCGTTTATTATCGAACCAAAATGGAGTATGATTACAACGGCTCGGCGGTTTTCACAACAACCGCCGGGCTGTTTTTTAAGGATAAAAACAAACAGGCATCTTATGTTCAACAATATCAACAAGTTTCGTTGGATACTTTCAGAAAATACTTTGAAGATGTGAGCAAAAAAATAGGTAGAGAGATCGAGGTAGTCTCGATGGAATCGAGTATAAACGAGCGTGCTGGAATTTTGGAGATCGTCGAGGTTGCCAAGTTGAACAACGCCGCTGTGGTCACAGACGGTGTCGTGGATACCCAAATGAAAGATATAACCTTAAGCGCTTCGGGTGATTCGGAAATAGTAATAGTAATCCCAAAAGATGCGGTTGTTGTAAGCGTTGAACCGACCCCAACAAAAATCGTTGAAAATCAAATTTACTGGCAACCCATAGGTTCTAGGATGGCTTTTCCAAGGGTTGTTTTCAAAAGAGGTGAATGATTTGTACCAAGAATTCGTAGATCTTTTGAGGCAATCATCTTACTGCGTGGTTTTAACTGGAGCAGGAGTTAGCACGCCAAGCGGCATACCGGATTTTAGAAGTCCCACGGGGCTTTATTCGAAATACCCTCAAGAGATTTTCGATATAGACTATTTTTACAGCAGTCCTGCTTCTTTCTATTCATTCTGCAAAGAAGTGCTTTTGCCGATGATTGATGCCCAACCAAATTTAGTGCACGAATTTCTGGCATGGCTTGAAGAACGCGGTTATGTGAAAGTCGTGATAACCCAGAACATAGATGGATTGCATCAAAAAGCAGGAAGCAAAGACGTTGTGGAACTGCATGGAAACATCAGCCGATTCAAGTGTGATAAATGCGGAAAGCTTTACGATCACAACTGGGTCAGAAGAGAACTTGAGAAAAAAGCCGTTCCTCATTGCCTTTGCGGCGGGTTGATAAGACCAGACATAGTCTTTTTCAAGGAATCCCTTCCATGGGAAGCAGTAAACATGGCGGAAATGCATTCCTTAAGTTGCGATTTAATGGTTGTCATGGGAAGTTCCTTGGTGGTTTACCCCGCAGCAAGCTTTCCAATCCTAGCCAAGAAAAACGGGGCAAAACTTGTGATAATCAACAATTCAGAAACAGGTCTTGATTTTCTCTGCGATTTGAAAATCGAAAAAGATCTTGTCGAATTTTGCTCACAGGTATGGAAAATGTTTCAATCGTAAAAACAAAGGAGTTGAGAGGATGCAACAAATAGCTGTGTTTGGAAAGGTGAATTTGGACACCATTTTGTACGTGGATAAGCTTAAAATAGGTGAAAACCACATTTGCCTTCAAACGCTTGTTGACGTTGGCGGAAAAGGAGCAAACACAGCGATTGCTTTGGCTAAACTCGGTGTAAAAGTTGTTTTGGCGGCTTGTCTTGGAAACGACAACCTATCGCAGAGTATAACAAAAAGGCTTGAAAAGTACGGTGTGGACGTTTCCATGCTGAAGTATACCAACAACCAAACTGGCAAGACCTTCATCGTGGTGGATTCTCAAGGCATTAACACGATGTTTCACATCCTTGGAGCCAACGCAGACTTTAACCCCGAATACATCGATTGGACTTTCCTTGAAACAGTTTCAGCGGTTTTTGTTCAAATGGGTTTACCGCAGGACACCGTCCGCGAAGTCATAACCATGTCCAAAAGGAATGGAAAATATGTCTTCGTGGATCCGGCAGGTTTTCCAAGTGATGGTTCTTTGGAACTCATTTCGTACGCGGACACGGTAGCACCCAACGAAGTTGAACTTTTGAAATTGACGAAAGAAACACAAGTTGAAAAAGCCGCAAAAAAGTTGATTTCCCTTGGGGTAGAAGAAGTGTTGGTTAAGCGCGGTGAAAAGGGAGCAACTTTGTTCACGCAAAAAGCTTCTTACCACCAGGATGCTTATCAGGTTCCAGTGGTTGATACAACCGGTGCTGGTGATGCTTTGAACGCGGCTTACATCATGGCTAAGTTTAAAAAACTAGATCCAAGGCAGGCTCTGAAAATCGCCGTTGCAGCTTCGGCCATAACTGTGACAAGGCAAGGAACTTCGAGCGCTTCACCAACGAAAGGTGAACTTGTGGAATTTCTAAAAAGCGTTCAAGAAGACGAAATTGCCAAACTTCTTTGAGAGGTGAGTTTGGTGAAAAAATACATCGTCGTAACTGGTGGTGTCTTGAGCGGCGTAGGAAAAGGGATTTTCTCCGCTTCACTTGCAAGGCTGCTTAAGGAATGTGGTTTGAAAATAAACGTCCTGAAAATAGACCCTTACTTGAACGTCGATGCGGGAACTATGAATCCAAATCAACACGGAGAAGTTTTCGTCACTGAGGATGGGTATGAAGCAGACCTTGACCTTGGGCATTATGAAAGATTCCTTGGGGAAGATATGAAAAGAACAAACAATTTGACTGCAGGGCAGATTTATTCGTTGGTCGTCCAAAAGGAAAGGGAAGGAAGCTACCTTGGTTCGACAGTTCAGATAGTGCCGCACGTTACGGGTGAGATCAAAAAAAGGATTGAAGCACTTGATGGGGAAGTCAACGTCGTCGAAATAGGTGGAACGGTTGGAGACATAGAAAGCGAGGTGTTTCTTGAAAGTGTCCGTCAACTTGCTCTAGAAAAGCCAAGGGAAGATTTCATGTTCATCCATGTGACCTACGTGCCGTATTTGAAAACCACCAGAGAGTTCAAAACTAAACCAACCCAACAATCTGTTCAGCTTTTGCGCAGGTCTGGAATAAATCCAAACATGATCGTGGTGCGAAGCGAATTTGCAATGAACGGAGACAGTTTGAAAAAAGTGGCACTTTTTGGTGGTGTTCCCCAGGATATGGTCATCAACTTGCCGGATGTTCCAAATGTGTATTCGATAGTTGAGCTACTTTACAACCTTGAACTTCACAAAAAGGTTGCCGTGTGGTTGAAAATCGATCTTCCGCGTGAAACTTTTAACTGGGATTATCCAAAGGTTTTCAAACCTTTGAAGATTGCTTTGGTTGCAAAATATCTTGGAACAGATGATGCTTACAAAAGCATAGTTGAGTCGATACTGCTTTCTGGTGCCTCAAAACCAACGACAATAGACGCGGAAATGCTTGAAGAAATGAACTACGAAGAAGTTTGTGCCGTGCTTGAAGAATTCGACGGCTTGATAATACCAGGTGGCTTTGGAAAAAGGGGAATAGAAGGAAAGATAAAGACAATTCAGTTTGCAAGGGAACACAAAAAACCAATCCTTGGAATCTGTCTTGGCATGCAGCTTATGGTTGTGGAATTTGCAAGAAACGTTGCAGGCTTAAAAGGGGCAAACTCAACGGAATTCGACCCGGACACACCACATCCAGTTGTCACGATGATGGAAGAACAAAAAAAGATCATGAAGCTCGGTGGAACGATGAGACTTGGATCGCAGGAAATGACCATTTTTGAAGGCACAAAACTTTACGAAATATACAAAACAACAAAAGCCAATGAAAGACACAGACATAGATATGAAGTTAACTACGAGCAGTACAAAGACCTTTTCAAGTTCCCAGGCGAAAGTGGCTACAAACTCACCATAAGTGCGATGTCGCAGTTTGTTGAAGCTATAGAACTTGAAGAGCATCCTTACTTCATAGGCGTTCAATACCATCCGGAGTTCAAATCAAAGGTGGGAAATCCTCATCCCTTGTTCAAAGCGTTTGTGGACGTTTTGCAGAAAGGTAAACCTTAGCATGCGAATAGATTGCAAGAACCATAGAAACCGTCTGGGAAAATTAGAATGAGCTTACCGCTGGCACAAGTGAACTATACTTGCAAATAAAGAATTAAAAGAAAAGTTAACCTACTTTGAGCCAAGTTACAAAAGATATCTCATCGAACCGTTGAAAAACGACGAATGGAAAAAACTTCAAGATTCTGCGACAATAGAATCTTTGAAAGCTAAAGCAATTTCTTCCGCTGCTCAACCTAAAGATGAGGAATTTTGGAAATGGCTGTGGGGGGCAAGGAAAGTCAAGGCACCTGAGGCATGGAACCTTGGCTATACAGGTGCAGGGATAATTGTAGCTGTTGTTGATACTGGTGTAGATGGAACTCACCCGGATCTACAAGGCCAGCTTGTTACTGGGTATAGACCCTTGACCAGAGAACTTCTTTCTCCTGATATGGATAGCAGCTATGGAGGATCTCACGGTACTCATGTTGCTGGAACGATCGCAGCAAAGGACAACGACATTGGTATCATAGGAGTTGCTCCAAACGCAAAGATTATGCCAATTGTTATTTTTGATGATCTAGATCCAAATGATCCCAATAAGCAGAACGTATATATTGGAGATGACTTGGTGGCAGAAGGATTTTTGTGGGCAGCTGAGAATGGTGCGAAAATCTTCTCCAACAGCTGGGGTGGCAAGGGTTATTCGATCACGCTTGCTCAAACAATTGCCCTTATAATGAAAGAATACAACGGTATTTTCGTTGCGTCAGCTGGAAACAGCCATACAGACGAAATTCATTATCCATCTTGTTATCCAGGTGTTATAAACGTTGCAGCAAGTACAGCAGAGGATGGTATAACTTATTTCTCAACTCGTGGTAGATGGATAACAGTCGCTGCTCCTGGAGATTTTACCATTCTTTCCACCGTGCCTGGACTTGGCAGCCCTGGTTATGAAGGTCATACCCTTGAAGATGAGGAAGGCGGAACCTATGATTTTTACGGTGGAACATCTATGGCAACGCCGCATGTTTCAGGTGTGATTGCATTGCTTCTTGAAAAACTTGCAAGTGAAAACAAAAGTTATACACCGTATCAAATTAGAAAACACATTGCTCAAACAGCCGATGACATAATGGCGCCAGGTTTTGACCACGACAGTGGTTGGGGAAGAGTGAACGCTTACAAAGCTTTGACAACAACACTTCCAAAAGATACTGGAGCAAATGTGTTGCTTAGATTTTACGTTGAAATCAATGGTGAGTATCGTTATGCGCCCGAAGTCTATGTAACCATGTATCCAGAAAATTCAAACGTGCCGATTTACTATGGAAAGTCAAACGATGATGGTGAAGTATTCTTTGCGGCAATAGAACCTGGCAAATACGACGTTTACGCATGCTTTGGAGACGTGTGGTATTTGCAGAACCTTCACGGCATAGAGGTTACTATCGATGATCAGCTTACAAAGCATTTTGAATTCACCTTTGCCAACGGCGATACGATTGTACCAGTATTCATGGGTTCAATAACTTTGCAGTAGAACAAAAAGAGGGGGTGCTTCCCCCTCTTTTCTTTGTAATTTGAGCTTCACTTTGCATACGCGACTGAGCGTTTTTCTCTTATAACCACAACCTTCAAAACTCCTGGATATTCAACTTCTTCTTCTATTTTCTTGGCTATTTCGTAAGCGAGTTTTTCAGCTTCGGCATCGTCGACTTTTTCAGGTTCAACGATTACCCTGACTTCTCTTCCAGCTTGGATTGCGTAAGCTTTTTCGACGTTTTTGAAGCTCATCGCTATCTTTTCCATCTTCACGATTCTTCTTATGTAGTTTTCCAAGCTCTCGCGTCTTGCTCCAGGTCTTGCTGCGGACAAAGCATCAGCTGCTGCGACCAAAACTGCCTCTGGACTTGCTGGATCTTCTTCGCCATGATGGCACATTATCATATTGATGACATAATCAGGTTCTCCATAACGTCTTGCGATTTCTGCACCGATTTCGGTGTGCGAGCCTTCCACCTCGTGGTCCAAAGCTTTGCCAATATCGTGTAGAAGTCCTCCTCGTTTGGCTTTTTCAACGTCCAAATCCAGTTCCTCGGCCATCAACGCTGCAAGATGGGCAACTTCTATCGAATGATCCAAAACATTTTGACCATAACTTGTTCTGTATTTGAGTTTTCCAAGCAGTTTAACAAGTTCTGGATGTAATCCTGTAACACCCGTTGCAAAGGTTGCCTCTTCACCAGCCGCTTTGATGGCTTTTTCCACCTCTTGTTTTGCTTTTTCGTACATTTCTTCAATTCTTGCAGGATGTATTCTTCCATCCGCAACGAGTTTTTCCAAAGTAAGCCTTGCTATTTCTCTCCTTATCGGGTTGAAGCTTGACAAAACAACCACTTCCGGTGTGTCGTCGATTATCAAGTCAACTCCAGTTATTTTTTCGAAGGTCCTTATGTTTCTACCTTCACGTCCGATGATCCTTCCCTTCATCTCGTCTGAAGGTAGACTTACGGTGGAAACGGTTATTTCTCCAACGTATTCAGGTGCATATCTTTGTATAGCCGTTGCTATGATCCTTTTTGCCTCTTTTTCGGCTTCTTCTTCATACCTTTCTTTGATCTGTTTGAACATAATTGCAAGGTCGTGTTCATAGCGTTCTTTTGCTTGCTGTAAAACTATTTCTCTTGCTTCTTCAACGGTCATGCCAGCAAGTTGGGTTAGTTTTTCGCTGATTTCCTTTTCCTTTTGTTCGAGAATCTTTTTCTGCGATTCAAGTTGGTTCTTCAAGAGTTCAACGGCAGCTTCTTTTTTCTCAACCACTTCTTCTCGCTTTGAAATAAGTTCCTCGCGCCTCAAAAGTCTTTCTTCTAAAGCTCTTAGCTCTGCTTCTCTTTTCCTTCGCTCTTCTTCAAATTCTTCCTTCATTCTGTGAATTTCTTCTCTTGCTTCGACGATCGCTTTTTTCTTCATTTCTTGAGCTTCTTGTTCTGCTTTCTTTAAAATTGCCGTTGCATCCTGTTGAGCAGCCTTTATTCTTTTTTCTATTCCTGATTTGGCAACAAGATATCCAACAAAAATTCCGGCAAGTGCACTCACTGCCACGAGAACTATCGTCATTCGTCAGCACCTCCTACTTCAGTGTCTAAAAGTTCTAGAAGATCTGGTGTAAAACCCCTTCGAAACAAATACTCTCTGGCTTTAGACTTGTCAACCCTATGAAGGTTTAAAATTCTTTTCATGATTTGCAACACATCGTTTTCCCTCAAGACCTCATCTATGGCTTTTTCAACGGTTGCTTCGTCAACTTTCAATTCTTTCAACTTCATCTTGATCCTGAAAGGTCCGTATCCTTCAACGTTCAGCATGTGATCTGCGAAAAGTTTTGCAAATTTTTCATCGTTTATTATTCCTTTTTTCTCCAGCTCTTGGATGACTTTTTCGACGATTGCTTCATCAAATCCAGCTTCAAGGAGCCTTATTTTCAGCTCCCACTTTGAACGTAAGCGGTATTTTAAAAGTCTTTTAGCGCGTTCAAGGGCTTTTTCGAACATTTGTTCATCCATTGTCGGCTCTTTTGATCAAAGGCAAGTTGTATTTTTGCCTGATTTTGTTTTCAATTTCATCGGCAATCTGTGGATTTTCTTGCAAGAAAGCCACAACGTTGCTTTTGCCTTGGCCAAGGGTGTATTCCTTTCCGGAATCGGATACGTAGAAGAACCAGCTGCCTTTTCGTTGTATCAAACCTTCCGCCACGCCGACGTTGAATATCTCGTTTTCCCTCACGATACCCTTTCCATAGATGATGTCAAAATCGGCTTTTTTGAACGGTGGGGCGACTTTGTTTTTCACGACCTTTGCGTTGACGGTGTTTCCGATTATTTCCGTTCCTTCTTTTATCGGTTCTCCTTTTCTGACCTCGATTCTCAGCGAAGCGTAGAACTTCAACGCAAGTCCACCAGTGGTGGTTTCTGGGCTTCCGTACATAACGCCTATTCTCATGCGTATTTGGTTTGTGAATATCACAATAGCCTTGGAGCGGCTGACGCTTCCTGCTATTTTCCTAAGAGCTTGTGACATCAACCTTGCTTGAAGTCCAACCTGCAGATCTCCCATGCTTCCTTCTATTTCCACTCTTGGTACCAACGCTGCAACGGAATCAACCACAACCAAGTCGACTGCGTTACTTCTTACGAGTTCATCTACTATTTCCAAGGCTTGCTCTCCATAGTCAGGTTGGGATATCAGCAAGGTTTTAAGATCAACGCCAAGAGCCTTCGCATAGGTTGGATCCAAAGCATGTTCTGCATCGACTATTGCAGCTATCCCTCCAAGCTTTTGCACCTCTGCTATTGCGTGAAGAGCAAGCGTGGTTTTTCCACTTGCCTCTGGGCCGTATATCTCCACTATCCTGCCTCTTGGATATCCTCCAACTCCTGTTGCTATATCTAAAGCCAATGAACCTGTTGGAACAACTTCAACAGGTGTAACCTGGGTTTCTTCCCCCAAGATCATTATCGAACCTTTTCCAAAGGTGGTCTCGATTTTCTTTATGGCTTTTTCCAAGACCTCGAGTTTTTCCTTTTTCTCTTTTTCATTCATACTTGATTACGCCTCCTTCGAATTGGCATTCGTACAACTTTTTATAAATTGGACCTGATGGCGTTAGCGTTGAAGAATAAACGGCAAATCTGTCAACTGCAACCAATATTGGTTCGTAGGTTATATCCTCCAAAAGCGCTTTCCACGCTGGCGGAAGAGGATCTTTCACCCTGCCGATGGTTATGTGGGGGGTGAACTTCTTTTCAAAGGAAAAGTTGTGCTTTGAAAGCTCTGCCTCCATTTCTTCGTAAAGTTTTTGAAGGGCTTGGTTTGTTCTAACACCAAGCCATATCACCGCAGGTTTGTTGTTTTTGACGAAATACCCCAGTTTTTCAACGTGGTAGTAAAACGATGGGAAACCTTTTATTCGATCGTAAAGATGCCTCGTTATCTCGTCAACCTTTTTTGGATCAACCTCACCAAGGAAAAACAGCGTTAAATGTACATTTTCCCTGCTGACCCAATTGGCTTTAAAGCCTCTTCGCATCAGTTTTTCAACAATTTGCATGGCGACGTCTCTGACCTGTTCGTTGACATCAATTGCTATGAAAGTTCTCACCTCGATCCCCCCAGTGCAGTTTTGTTCTGGTAAACATAAATAACCAGCGACAAAATCGTCAAAAATGCACTCAAGTAGATCAACAAAGCAGTAAACCATTCAAGTTTGAGTCCAAAGGCATTTGAGAACAAAACGAAAATTAAAAGAATCATTTGAACGAATGTTTTCGCTTTTCCATAAATGTTTGCTTGAATGACAACACCGTTGTTTGCAGCAAGGATCCTCACCGCACTTATGACTGTATCCCTTGATACGAAAAGAGCAACAAGCCAAGCTGGAACCTTCGGTATCAAAGCTATCATGACGCCGTTGACGAAGACTTTGTCTGCTATTTGGTCGAAAACTTTTCCAAAGTTTGTCACTTGGTTCAACTTGCGAGCTGCTAAACCATCGAAATAGTCGGTTAAGGCGCCGACGATGAACAGAAAAAGCGCCGGTTTCCAATGGCCAAGGGCTATGATCGGAAACATCGGTATGATCAAAAACATTCGAAAAAGTGTTAAAAAGTTTGCCAGGTTCATTCCACTAACACTCCCTTCAGATCATATTCCGTGGTGGAAGTTATCAAAACGGTGTAGAAATCTTTTGGTTTTATTCTCTTTGTTTTCTCCACCAAAACAACCCCATCGATTTCTGGTGCATCCAAATGGCTTCTACCGATGTAATAGTTTTTGTTGGAAGATTCTACAAGGATACGAAGCTTTTTGTTTAAAAATCGCTTCAACCTTTCTTCGGAAATTTCGCTTTGAAGAAGCATTACTTCCTCTTGCCTTTGACTTGCCACTTCGTGTGGGACTTTTTCGGGAAATTGGCTTGCAACTGTTCCTTCTTCTTCAGAGTAAATGAAACAACCAAGTCTGTCGAACTTTGCTTCTTGCAGAAAATTCAAAAGTTGTTCAAAATCTTCGTCGGTTTCACCTGGAAAACCAACTATGATACTGGTTCTTATCGCACTGTCTGGATTGATTTTTCTTATTTTTTCTATCAGTTCCAAAAGCTGTTCTGCTGTTTTTGTCCTTCCCATTCTTTTCAAAATTTTGTCGCTACCGTGTTGCACGGGTATATCGAGGTACGGCAAAACCTTTTCCAAACCAAGCATCGCTTCAATGATTTCATCCGTCAAATGATCGGGATGAAGGTACATCACCCTTATGGTGAAATCTTTTTCAAGTTTGTTGAGCCTTTCAAGAAGCGTTGGAAGGGAAGGTTTACCGTAAAGGTCAACACCGTAGGCGGTTGTATCTTGCGCCACCAGGATTAGTTCTTTCACGCCTTGTTCTATGAGTTCTGCGGCTTCTTTTTCTATACTTTCAAGCGTTCGACTTTTGAAAGCTCCTTTGAAGGCCGGGATAGAGCAAAAAGTGCAGGCTCTATCGCAACCATCGGCGATTTTAATGTAAGCAAAGGTTTTTCCCTTTTCACACCTTGACGATTCTTCGTAAACGGTGATGGGATCTTTGACAAGGAACTTTACGCGGTTTTCAACAGCATCGGCAACTTCGCTTGGGGGTAAAATCCCGTACCAAGCGTCAACTTCAGGTATTTCCTTTGCAAGTTCATCGGCGTACCTTTGAACAAGACAACCCTTTACACAAAGAAAAAAGTTGTGCTTCGATTTAAACTGCGCAAAGGTTAATATTTCGTCTATTGCTTCCTTTTTTGCATCTTCTATGAATGCGCATGTATCTATTATTATTACATCGGCTTTTTTTGCATCCTTTACGATCTCATGGCCCCGGTGGCGTAGTATCGCCTCCAGGACATTGCAATCTGCCTCGTTCTTTGGACAACCTAAAACCTTTATTCCTATTTTCATTGATTTCATCACCCTTTAGCAACCGTTTTCTTTTCTCGATGTAAAGTTTGCGGATGTGTTCAAGTTCTTTTTTGTAAACCTCGCTTTGATAATTTGGATAGGTAAATTCCCAAT
Source organism: Pseudothermotoga thermarum DSM 5069 (assembly GCF_000217815.1). Classification (NCBI taxonomy): domain Bacteria; kingdom Thermotogati; phylum Thermotogota; class Thermotogae; order Thermotogales; family Thermotogaceae; genus Pseudothermotoga; species Pseudothermotoga thermarum. Next base: position 2,033,725 of record NC_015707.1, read on the forward strand.
GTCTAAATTCACCAGACAAGTACATCAAAGTCACTTCTGCGTAAATGCCGTTTTTCAAATAGATCCTGTTTGCCCAAGGCTTTGTTGAAGCCAAGACAAAATTCATGTGGTGAACATAACCCGGATCAAGGTTGAACCTTCTTTTTCCCTCAACTGCGTATTTTTTCTCAAGCCAATTCGTGTAGATTTTTACATCCGCTAAAAGTGATGGATGTATTAACTTTTCAAAGCTCAAAAGCTTTCCAGTCAAATTAGATCCCAATTCGTCGTTGTAATAAGCTGTGTAAATTCCAAATGGTAGTTCTGGTGAAATGTAATCGATCGGTCCAAATTTTTCTTCAAGTTCTCCTCTTAACTCGTTGATCCAATAGTCCACGTATTGTGAGAATATGAAAATCACAAGGTTTACAAGCTCAACTTTCTTTATTTCTCCCACACGATCACCTCGAAGTTCTCAGCCAAAATTCTCCATTCTTTGGACATTGTTCTAATCGCGCAAACACCTTTGTTGTTGGTGACCTTGTACCTTTTACCAACCTGCAGCAAAACGGTTTCGTTTGGATTCAAAGCAAGTCCTTCGAAGTAAACCACATCGTTTGACAAGTTGATGAACTTTATGTTCATGTTCTTCAAGGTTTTGAAGAAGTTATAACCTGAGTAAACAAAAAAGATCAACGAAGCTGCAAATAATCCAACCAGCAAAAATTTTCCAAGGTCACCGTTTAAAAAACTTTTTGAAGTTGGCTTTGGTTCAACTTTTTTTGGTTCATATACTTCAAGGATTTCTTCCGGCTTTAGCCCGACCAACGTTGCATACTCTTTAATGTACTGTTTGACATAAAACGGTGCATCGACTCGGTCAAAGGCACCTTCTTCGATCATTCTGATCTTCCATGCCGGTATTTTTAAAGCTTCGGCTACTTGCTCAACGCTTAAATCTTTTTCTTCTCTGGCATTTTTCAACTTTTCCCCTATGGTTTTCCACTTTTCCACTTTCACCACTTCCCAGTCAATAAAAATTATACCAGCTCAAGTTCTCTTAAGCCATCCGTTGACAAAAGATGTTTACCGGGATTTTTAAGACAACGTTCGATAGCCGAAAGCACCAACAACTTGTGAGTAGGATTTTCAACGTAGTCTATCGTGTCTCCGTCTATTATCAAAGTGTTTGAATGATCAGTTTCGTTGAACGTTTGGTCGTAAAAAAATTTGAGTTTTTCCCAATAGCTTTTTTCAACGTTTATTTCGTAATGCCTTCCACGCTTTTGGATTCTTTTTACAGCGGTGTCCACACTACACTTTATGTAGACAAGAAGCTTGCTTGGTTGAACGATCTTGTTAAAGGTTCGATAGAAACTTTCGTATATTTCGTACTCCAATTCGTCCAAAAGTCCTAGCTCTTTTTGCATTTTCACAAACACAAAATCGCCCATCATCGAGCGATCCATGACGGCTTTTTCAACGGAATTTGCTTGATTTATCTGTAAAAATCTCTTGTGCAAGAAAAAAAGTTCCATGGTCAGGCACCATCTTCTTTTGTCTGTGTAGTACCTTTCTAAAATTCGATCCGCGATGGGATCCCCCATTTCGTAAAATCCTATCATACCCATTTCTTTTTCGAGAATTTCAACCAATGCGGTCTTACCTGCACCAACTGTTCCCTCAACGACTATCTCCAGCATTTCTTACACTCCTTTTTACGCTTTTACCATCGTACTCGCAGATCACTTTTCTTTTCGACTTTAAAAGTTCTTTGATCAAATCGTCCAAACCTTCGAATTTTTCATCGATATTGTCTGTGTTAACGACAAGGAGTGATGACAAATTGTAATTCGCAAAGTATTCTTCGTAGCATTGGTTCAAAACATACCAATAGTTTTTGTCAACCTTCAGCTCCCAGCTTCGTCCTCGCTTTTCAATCCTTTTGATTGCCGTTTCAGTTGAACATCTCAAATAAACCATCAACCTTGGAGCAGTTGCAAGTTTAAGAAGAGTTGTATGTAGATCTTTGTATATCTCGTACTCTAAATTGGTTAACTTGCCACACTTCAGCAAAGTCAAAGGAAAAATATGATCGCAGAATATCGATCGATCCATTATTACATCGACTTTTTTCTTTGCAAGATCCATTTGTTCAAATCTTTTTGTCAAAAAATAAATTTGAAGTTGAAATCCCCATTTGGCTGGATCTGCGTAGAATTTTTCGAGTATTTCAACCAATTTTTGATCCGATAGTTCGTATATTGGTTCCAAATTCAGCTTCTTCGACATCACCTCGATGAAAGTAGTTTTCCCAGCACCAACAGTTCCTTCCACAATCACTTTCGGCTTCACACAATTTCCCCCAATATCCTTTTCAAATCTTCGTGGATCGATTTGACACTCGCCAAAATCTCGCCTTTTTCAAGATCAAAATCACCTTTTATTCCACTGATTTGAATACCACTTTCGCTGGCTATTAAAACTCCTGCGGCAATGTCCCAGGGTTTTAAACCGATTTCCCAATATCCGTCGAGCCTTCCGCAGGAAACGTAGCATAATTCAACTGCTGCAGAACCAAGAATTCGAACCTCTTGGACAACCTTTGAAACCTCATAGATACTTTTAAAAGTCCAATCGAACAAATTTTGATCGTAAGGTATACCGGTGACAAGCAAAGATTCCTTCAAAGACGGTTGACGTTCGTTGTAAATTCGTTTTCCATTTAAAAATGCTCCAAAACCTTTTTTCGCGTAGAAAAGTTCATTGCTGAAAGGAGCGTAGACTGCCGCTTCAGTTATCTGTCCTTTGTCAAGTCTTGCTATGCTTACACCAAAAAACGGCAAAGAGTGTGAATAGTTCAAAGTACCATCTATTGGATCGATCAAAAAAACTTTCTCGGCATAAGGTATGGATTTTCCACCTTTGCCTTCCTCAAGTACAAATATGGCGTCGGGAATCTTTCTTTTTATAATCTCAACGATCATTTTTTGACAAGCATAATCCACATCGGTTACCACGTCGGAGAAGTGGGATTTAACATCTATTTTCTCTATCTTCCCCAATTTTTCAAGCGCAAACTTTCCAGCTTTCACAGCGGCTTCACAGATGACTTCCACGTTTTCTCAACTCCTCCTTGACTTTGAAAAGTTCATCCCTCAATCTTGCGGCATCTTCGTATCTAAGTTCACTTGCCGCTTTGTACATTTCTTCTTCAAGCAAAGCTGCGTAATCTTCCAGCGGCAAATCTTTGGCAAACTCTAGATAATCTATTTTCTCTTTTTCCATGAATTTTTCAAATATCTCTATCTCCAAAGGCTTTACGATTGGCCGCGGTGTTATTCCATGCTCTTGGTTGTATTTTATTTGTATCATCCTTCTTCGGTTGGTTTCTTTTATTGCCCTTTCCATGGCCGGAGTGATTCTGTCTGCGTACATCAAAACTTTTCCATTCAAGTTTCTGGCAACCCTTCCTATTATTTGTATCAACGTTGTTTCAGATCTAAGGAATCCTTCCTTGTCGGAATCAAGAATTGCCACAAGCGAAACTTCTGGAAGATCGAGTCCCTCTCTCAAAAGGTTTATTCCCACTACAACGTCCACGTCTCCTCGCCTGAGTTTTTTCAGTACCTCCATTCTTTCTATGGCGTCGAGTTCAGAATGAATGTAAAGCGCCCTTATACCAAGTTCTGTCAAATACTCGCTCAGTTTTTCCGCAGTTTTCTTCGTCAGAACAGTTACCAAAGCCCTTTCGTTTCTTTCGATTACTTTTTTTATCTCGCTCACAAGATCATCTATTTGATGTCTTGTTGGCCTAACTTCGACTTCTGGATCGACAAGCCCGGTTGGCCGGATTATCTGCTCAACTATTTGTTCGCTGACTTCGTATTCAAAGGGACCAGGTGTTGCGGACACGAAAATTATCTGGGGAACCTTTTGCAAAAATTCTTCAAAGGTCAAGGGACGGTTGTCAAAAGCCGAAGGAAGTCTAAATCCATATTCAACAAGGTTTTTCTTCCTAGAATACTCTCCTCGCCACATGGCTCTCAGTTGTGGAACTGTGATGTGTGATTCGTCGATGAAAACTATGAAATCCTTGTCGAAGTAGTCTATCAAAGTGTAAGGAGGCTCACCAGGTTTTCTGCCGTCGAAGTGCCGCGAGTAGTTTTCTATCCCAGGACAGTACCCCAAAGTGGAAAGCATTTCTATATCGTAATTTGTTCTTTGTTCCAATCTTTGAGCTTCCAGAAACTTTCCTTGAGAACGAAGCTGCTGCAGCCTTTCGGCAAGTTCTTCCTTTATGGATTGAATGGCTCTGTTTAATTTTTCTTCCGTTGTTATGAATTCAATGGCTGGATAAATAGTTATTTTCTGGAAAACTTCTATTGTAGATCTGTTCAATTTGTCAAAGGTTTCTATTCGATCAATTGTGGAGCCAAAGAATTCTATTCTTATGCCTTCGTCTTGGTACGTTGGAAAGATTTCAAGGACATCTCCTATCAATCTAAAGCATCCTTTAACTGTTATATCACTGCTTCTTTCATAGCCTATTCTTGCAAGTTTTTGTGCTATGACATGTGGGTCAACCTTATCCCCAACTGAAAGCTGTATGTTCATGGTGTCAAAATCCGCTGGATCTCCTGAAGCGTATATGCAAGAAACACTCGCAACGACGATAACGTCCCTTCTTGTCCTAACGGATTTAAACGTCGACATTCGCATTCTCACTATGACGTCGTTTATCGAAGCGTTCTTTTCTATGTACAGATCCTTCGAAGGTATGTAGGCTTCGGGTTGGTAGTAATCGTAGTAGCTTATGAAGTACTCAACTTTGTTGTAGGGGAAAAAAGATTTGAACTCACCGTAAAGCTGTGCCGCAAGAGTTTTGTTTGGAGATATCACAAGCGCGGGTCTGTTGACCCGCGCGATGACGTTTGCCATGGTGAACGTTTTGCCACTGCCTGTTACCCCAAGTAGGGTTTGAAATTTGTAACCTTTCTTTATTCCCTCGACAAGCTTTTCTATAGCTTGTGGTTGATCTCCTGTGGGTTCGAATTCGCTGACAAGTTTGAACACCTTTTTACACCTCTGGTGGTGTGAGATATATAAGACTGTTCAAAAATTTGGTTATTTCAACAGCTTCTTTCCTTGTTGGTTTGACGTTGTTTATGATTTCCAAAGCCGAAACAGATTTGCCATAGAAATCTTTGTTGGCTTCCTCGTCTACTTGTATGATTGATCCTTGCAAGGAAAGACCTGCAAAAAATCCTTTGCTTACAGAGTAAGAATACACCGAAGCTTGCATTTTGTAATCGGTATCAGCCGCCAACGTTCTTCCAAGTGGACCTGCTGCCACACTCACGCTACCACCGAGAGTTACACTACCTGAAGCAAAAGCTTCGACGGCTTTTCGATTCATCAGAACAAGTACAAGTCCAACATTTTGCACACCAATCTGTGGTCCCAAGCTTAATCCTGTCAATTTTGTGAAGATTGGTCCAAACCATTCTCCACTGACAGGATCTCTTCTGAAAACAAAACCTTCTCCATACTGACCACCTATGGCGAAGATTCCTACTTTAAACAGCGAAGGGTAAACGGCTATTCCCTCAGCTTGTCTTAAAAGGTCTATGAAAGCCCCACTGTCTGGAATGTTTGCAAGTTCCTTGAGAATGTCTAAGCCAGATGTTAACCTTTCAACTGCGCTTGCTCCAAAGAAAAACGTTGGAACAAAAAGAATGACAAAAACTAGCTTTTTCATGTTGTTCACCTCCTCTTGATTTAGTTTATCACACGTTGGAAGGCAACTTGTTTTAACAAAAGCAAAACCTTCAGCTGATAACGCAGTTAGAAAGGTACCGAAAAATTGGTTTGTATTTTGGCTTTAAGGTTTTGTATAATAAAGTAGGTTTCCATTCAAACAGGGAGGTGTAGCAATGAGGGTTAGGGTTGACGAAGCTGCATGCATAGGCTGTGGAGTTTGTGAGAGTCTTTGCCCAGAGGTTTTCAAACTTGGAGACGATGGAAAGGCAAAGGTTATCCAACCTGAAACAGAACTTGATTGTGCAAAGGATGCTGCAGACAGTTGCCCAACAGGCGCCATAACCGTTGAATGAGTCAAAAAGAGGCGGTAGACCCGCCTCTTTTTTTTTCTTTGTCTGTCTTTTTCTTCTTGTGTAGGAAACTTTTTAGAACATAAACATTTTTGTTCCTTGATTAACAACCACCCTGGATTCATAA